>NZ_JAALDW010000354.1:0-5655 GCF_014145055.1 Dietzia sp. DQ11-38-2 | reverse complement strand
TCTCCGGGATACGGCTCCGCGAGGGCCTGCCGCTGCAGTTCGAACAGCCGCTCGCAGCCGGCCTGGGCCGAGTCCAGCATGGCGTTGAGGGTGTCCCGTCCGAACGCGGCGCCCTCGGCGGTGCCCTGAACCTCCACCAGCTCCCCGGCGTCGGTGCAGACGACGTTCATGTCCACCCCGGCGCGCGAGTCCTCCTCGTAGGGCAGGTCGCACAGGACCCGGTTGTCCACCACGCCGACGCTCACGGCCGCCACAGCACACGTCAGGGGGTTCCCGGTGACGGCGCCCTTGGCCGCCAGCCAGGTCACCGCGTCCGCGAGCGCGACGTAGGCCCCGGTGATCGCGGCGGTGCGGGTGCCGCCGTCCGCCTGGAGCACGTCGCAGTCCAACGCGATGGTGTTCTCCCCCAGTGCTGACAGGTCGATGCAGGCGCGCAGGGACCGGCCGACCAGGCGGCTGATCTCGTGGGTGCGTCCACCCACCTTGCCGCGGACCGACTCGCGCCCCGAGCGCTCGTGGGTCGCGGCCGGCAGCATCGCGTATTCCGCGGTCAACCATCCCAGGCCCGACCCCTTGCGCCAGCGCGGCACGCCCTCGGTCACGCTCGCCGTGCACATGACCCGGGTCTGACCGAAGGTCACGAGAACCGATCCGGCCGGGTGCGAGGTGAATCCCCGCGTGAGGGTCACGTCGCGGAGGTCGCCGTCCGCGCGTCCGTCTGTTCTGCCGTCAGTAGATGAGGTCACGCCCGCCGATCCTAGCGGCCACCGCCGTCCGTCGACCGGGTAGCTCTCCTGCGAGGACCCGGGTGGCTAGACCTCGAGTCGCAGATCCGGTTCCGCCAGCATGACCTCGCCGTCGAACTCCGCGGCGGCCTCGGCGCGCACGGCCTCGCTGTCCGTCCACGGCGGGATGTGGGTGAGCACCAGACGCCCCACCCCGGCGAGACGGGCGGTGCGACCCGCCTCGGCACCGGACATGTGGATGCCCGGTGGACGACCCTCCTCGTCTGTCCAGGAGGCCTCGCAGAGGAACACATCCGCCCCCGCCGCGAGCTCGATCAGCGCCTCGCAGTAGGCGGTGTCGCCGCTGTAGGCCAGGACGCGACCGGACGCCGAGGTCAGCCTCAGCCCGTAGGACTCCGGCGGGTGATCTACCCGGTCGGCTCGCACACGCAGGGCCACCTCGTCGTCCTCGCGCCTCAACTCCATGTCCGGGGTGACCTCCCACGATCCCACCTCGAACGTGTCCGAGAGATCGTCCACGGCGCCGGGCTCCTCCGATGAGGCGACCCCGATCCGGTAGGCGGTCCCGGACGGGCCGATGAGCGGCATGCGGACCGCGTGCTCCGCCTCGGGGCCGAAGCGCCGCAGCACCATCAGGCCCGGGACGTCCAGGCAGTGGTCAGCGTGGAGATGGGACAGCAGAACGGTGGCGGTCTCCGGCGAGATGTACCGCTGCAGAGCCCCCAACACCCCGGGCCCCATGTCGATCACGACGGGCCCGATTCCTTCGACCTCGACCAGATACCCGGACGCCGGCGAGGTGGGTCCGCCGATACTCCCCGAGCAACCCAGGACAGTCAGAAGCATGGGCACCATCGTGCCACGGTCGGCCCGCCGCCGCCCGGGGTGTGCTCCCGAGGGCTGTCCCGCGTCCGTCGGTGGGGAGGATTCACACCGCGGCCGCGCGGCCGACGGCCACCAGGTCGGGGCCGAGAAACCGGGACGCCACCCGACGGAAACCGTCCGGGTCACCGGTCACGAGGAACTCCCGCAGGGCCGGGGTCTGCGCGTCGTGGGGTCGCAGGAGGTCCTGGGAGGTGAGGACGCGCACCACGTCCTTGGCGGTCTCCTCGGCGCTGGAGACCAACGTGACGTGATCGCCCACCGCGAGCTGGACCACCCCGGACAACAGCGGGTAATGGGTGCACCCCAGGACCAGGGTGTCCACGTCGGCATCCCTGATCGGGGCGAGGTACGCCTCCGCCAGGCCCAGCACCTGCCGACCACTGGTGATGCCACGCTCGACGAACTCGACGAATTTCGGGCACGCCACCGAGGTCAGCTCGACGCCGGTCGCGGCGGCCACCGCGTCGTCGTAGGCCAGGGAGGCGACCGTGGCGCGCGTGGCGATCACCCCGATGCGACCCGACCGCGTGGTGGCCACCGCCCGCCTGGCCGCCGGCTGGATCACCTCGACCACCGGAACCGGGTAGCGCTCACGGGCGTCCCGCAGCATCGCCGCCGAGGCGGTGTTGCACGCGATCACCAGAGCCTTGACCCCCCGGTCGACGAGGGAGTCCGCGACCGCCAGGGCGTGCTCGCGGACCCGCGCCAGCGGCAGCGGTCCGTATGGCCCGTTGGCGGTGTCCCCGACGTAGATCAGCGATTCGTCGGGGAGTTGGTCCATGATCGCCCGGGCCACGGTGAGTCCGCCCGCGCCGGAGTCGAAGACCCCGATCGGGGCCAGCGGGTCCGGGGACGTCACCTGCGCGGACCGGAGTTCCACCCCGGCTGTCCGGCGGTGACGGCCTGTGGCCTGCGGTCACGCTTGAGCCCGTACGCCGAGAGCACGCCGCCGATGGCTCCGCCGAGGTGCCCCTGCCAGGACACGCCGTCCAGCATCGGGGACAGACCGGCGAGCGCCTCGAGCCCGTAATAGAAGCCGATGACGAGCCCGACCAGCAGATGCAGGATCCGTCGGGAGAACAGTCCCCGGACGATCACGTAGAAGATGTAGCCGAACACGATCCCCGACGCCCCGATGTGGACGGTCCCTGCCCCGCCCAGGATCCACGACACCACACCCGAGGCCAGCCACGAGATGAGCGTGACGCTGATCAGGGGCCGGATCCCGGACATCGCGATGATCGAGCCCAGCACGAGCAGGGCGATCGAGTTGCCGATGAGGTGAGCCCAGTCCCCGTGGAGGAAGGGTTGGAAGATGATTCCGGGCAACCCGTCGGTGCTCAGGGGGCGGACACCGTAGTTGTCGAGGGTCTGGGGTGGCCCGATAGCGGCCCGGATGACCTGGTCGGCCGCCTCGACCACCCACATCAGCGCGACAAAGGCGAAGAGCAGGATCAGCGCCGGCCAGCGGCGCGGTCCCTGGGGGACGGGCCGGGCGGCCTGGACGCCCCCCGACCGGAACGTGCGTGGATCTGGATTCACCGTGCTCTCCTCACTTCCCCGTCAGAACCGAACACAGGGAGTCCTGCATGAAGGTCAACCAGTGGTAGACGTCCAGGTGCGCCGACCTCGGGTCGTCCTCCTCGACGTACTCGGGGATGTCCGTGGCCGGGACCCCGTCCACCGCCCCCGCCTCGAGCAGCAACGCGCCCAGGCCGAGCCGCACGTCGTTGAGACAGCCCATCCAGGCCTGCGCCTGCTCGGGGCTGAGCGAGACCGTCCCCCCGCGTGCCGGGAGCGACCTCAGGACCGTCGAGGCCGCCGCGAGCTTGGCGTCGATGATCTCCGGTTCGTGGAGCATGCGCATCCCCGAGTTGTGGGCGCGGGCCACCGCCGCGGCGTCCGCGTCGGAGGCGCTCCCCGGCTCGGGACGGTGGAAATCCGGCAGCAGGCGGGCGAGTGGGGCCTCGGCGGGGAGCTCGGAGTGTCCGCTGCGCATGCCGGTGATCTCGGCCAGCTCGTCCCGCGGTGCGGAGTCGCGCCGCTGCTCCAACATGTCGACGATGTTGGACACCAGGGCGTGGAGGATCTGCACCTCGTGGCTCTCCATGACCGCCTTGACCCGCGGGCCGGTGAGGGAGGTCTTGCGCTGCCAGGCCTTCACCGGTTCAGGCCTCCCGCTGCATCGTGGCCCACAGTCCGGCCTCCTGCAGCTTGCGCACGTCGTTCTCCACCTTGTCGCGACTGCCGGAGGAGACCACGGCGCGACCGTCGTTGTGGACCTTGAGCATGAGCTCGTGTGCCTTTTCCCGGCTGTAGCCGAAGACCCGCTGGAAGACGAAGGTCACGTAGCTCATGAGGTTGACCGGGTCGTCCCACACGACCGTGAGCCAGGGACTGTCCACCCCGGCGTCGAGCTCGGTCTCCGTGTCCTCCACGGGCGCGGCCGACGGCATCGCCATCACGGGGACGACGCTCCGGTCGTCCGCGGTCTGTGCGGTGACGGTGTGCATACGGCCAAGGATACGGATTACCGCCGGGTCGGCCACGCCGTAGAGTCGGCCGGGTGACCTCGACCGCGCCGACGCGCGCCCCTCACCCGCCGGACCGTCCGTCCACCGCGCTGCTGACGGACAAGTACGAGCTCACGATGATCAGCGGCGCGCTGGCCGACGGCACCGCCGACCGTCCCTGCGTGTTCGAGGTGTTCGCCCGGCGACTGCCGGCCGGTCGCCGGTACGGCGTCGTCGGCGGCACCGGACGGCTCCTGGAGCGACTCCGGGACTTCCGCTTCGGGGAACAGGAGCTCGCGACGGTGGCCGACTCGCTCGACGAGCGGACCCTCGGGTGGTTGCGGGACTTCCGTTTCACCGGACGGATGGACGGGTATCCCGAGGGGGAGCTCTTCTTCCCCGGATCCCCGGTGTTGACCGTCCGGGGCGGGTTCGCCGAGTGCGTGCTGCTGGAGACGCTGGTGCTGTCCGTGCTCAACCACGACAGCGCGATCGCCTCCGCCGCCGCGCGGATGACCTCCGCGGCGGACGGGCGCCCGATCATCGAGATGGGCTCACGCCGCACGCACGAGGAGGCCGCAGTGGCCGCGGCCCGCGCCTCCTACCTCACGGGGTTCGCCTCCACCTCGAACGTCGAGGCCACCCGACGGCACGGGGTCCCCTCCGCCGGCACGTCGGCCCACGCGTTCACTCTGCTGCACACCGGTCCGGACGGCCCGGACGAAGCGTCCGCCTTCCGCTCTCAGGTCGCCACCCTCGGTGTGAGCACAACCCTGCTGGTGGACACGTACGACATCACCCGCGGCGTGGCCACGGCGATCGAGGTGGCCGGGCCCGGGCTGGGCGGGGTCCGCATCGACTCGGGCGATCTCGGGATGCTGGCCCGGCAGGTGCGTGTGCAACTGGACTCCCTGGGCGCCCACGGGACCCGCATCGTGGTCTCCGGGGACCTGGACGAGTACGCGATCGCGGCGCTGCGGGCCGAGCCCGTCGACGCCTACGGGGTGGGCACCCGGTTGGTGACCGGCTCGGGCGCCCCCACCGCGGGGATGGTCTACAAGCTCGTCGAGGTGGACGGCATCCCCGTGGCCAAGCGCTCGACCCACAAGGAGTCCCTGCCGGGCGCCAAGCGGGCCGTCCGACTCCACCGACGATCCGGCACCGCGGTCGAGGAGGTGCTCCTACCGTGGGCGGGGTCCGTGACCGCTGAACCGGGACTGGAGCAGAGGGATCTGATTGTCCCCCTGATGCGCGAGGGCGCCCCCGTCCCCGACCTGCCGTCCCTGGAGGAGTCGCGGACGTTCCACCAGGCAGCGATGGTGACGCTGCCGTGGGAGGGCCTGGCGTTGAGCGAGGGCGAGCCGGCGGTCCCCGTGCGTGTGGTGCCGCCGGGTCCGTGACGCTGATCCACCGGTGCCCGGCCCCGTGTCCGGCGTCGCACCGGGCCGCTAGGGTGACCGGGTGACCGACTCGCTTCCCCCTGTCTCCGAGCTGCTCGCCACCGCGGTCGA
>NZ_JAALDW010000353.1:0-3867 GCF_014145055.1 Dietzia sp. DQ11-38-2 | reverse complement strand
GTCGCCGGGTCCGCGAACCGCGACCCGCACATCCATCGCCGCCGGGGCCGGGCGGACGGCTTCCGGACCGGTACCCCGTGTCGCCGTCGCGGGCGCCGGAGAGGTGGCTCGGGCCGACGCCATGGGGGCGAGAACCAGCGTGGGCAGCACGAGAGCGATGACGGCGCACAGCACTGCCAGCGCAGCAGAGGCGCCCGCCCCGTCTCCGTGCCGATACGGGAGCCTCAGGCGCCTCATGGGTGGTCCTTCCGAAGACGGATCCCGTCGCCCCACCGGGCCCGCACGGTCACGGCTGAGTTCTCCTGTGATGGGGAGATGCCCGCGTGGGCGGGTGGGGGTCACGGGCACGGATCCGGCCCGGCCGATGGCGACGGTGATCACGATTGCGCGACACGATCAACATGGACGCTAACTCACATTGGAGACGGAACACCTATCGGGACGACTTTTTCACCCGGGTGAAAGGGCGGGTGAAAGCAGTGATGAGCGGGCTATTGCGGCCACTCAGCCGGACGCCCCGAGGGCCCCGGCTCGAGTTGGACGACCATCCTGCTCAGCCATCAGACCAGGCCGCGCCGTCGAGCTTCGTCGACCGCCGCGTCGCGGGATCGGACCCCGAGCTTGCGGTATGCCGACCGCAGCTGTGTCTTGACCGTGTTGGCACTGACGAAGTGCTGCCGCGCGATGGCGGTGATGGAATCACCGGTGGCGAGACTCGCGAGGATGGCGAGCTCGCGTCCGGTGAGCTCGGTTGATCCCGGGGCCGGCGACGGGGGGGTCGCATCGCGCACCGGGGGCGGCAACTCGGGGCCCAGGGTCGCCAGCGTGGCCAGGGTCCCGGGGGCGAGCGTGACGAAGGGACGAACCACTCCGGTGAGCGTGGACGTGGTGATCGCGCGCTCCAGGTACGTCACCGCCTCCTCACGGTTGCCGAGCCCGATCCAGGCGGCGGCACCGACCAGGGACAGCTCCAGGGAGTCGCGCTGCGTGCACCCGAGATCCCCGTAGTGATCCCGGACGACGCCCAACGCGCCCGCGTGCTCGCCGTCGTACAGTCGGGCCCGGGCCCGGGCCGGAGCGGTGAGGGGGTGCGTGGACCCCCCGAGGAGGTCGAAGGCCACGGCGGTTCGCCCCATCGCCAGGTGGAGGTCGGCCCGGACCGCATCGAGGAGCGGCCCCACCACGGCGCCGTCCGCGCGCAACCCGGGAAACCTCCTCATATGGTGCTCGACGTACCGCAACCCGTCGGCCGGGGTGCCGGCCGCCAGAGCGATCTGTCCGTACACGTACAGGGAGAAGCCCCACAGCTCCTCCTGGTCCGCGGGGGGACCGAGGTCCGTCATGAGATCTATGGCGGAGTCGATGTCCAGGCGCTCGAGCCGCGCCAGTGCGGACCCGATCATGCCGGCCGGGCGGACCACGAGTTCCGAGTTGTGGGGCAGCTGCGGGTGCCGCTGCTCCTCGTCCCACCAGGAGTCGGCGTCCCGGACGTGGCCGAGGATCGCGTTGACCAGAGTCAGCTTCCCGGCGGCGTCCCGCTCGATGAACGACCCGACCCCGAGCCGGTGACCCCGGCGCAGCATCTGATGAGCGTCGTCGAATCGCCCCACCAGGAGCAGGGTCAGGCCCAGGTGGAGGAACACGAACGCCGGGCCGTCCCGCTCCGATTGCGTAGAGGACTCGACGTCGGGGGCGGGGACCCGGCGCAGCATCTCGTACTCCGCTGCGGCCTTCTCGAAACGCCCGTCGATGCGGAGTGAGATCATCCGCATCAACCGCTCGGCGTCATCCGAGACCTCGGGCGAGTCCACCAGATCCGGAGGCGGCGCGGGACTGTCCTTGGGCGCGGAGAACTGACTGTGCATCCTGCGCAACGTGCCGAAGAGCGATTCGCTCTCGAGCACCTCGGGGGGGATCCGCTTGAGGTCCCCGTCCATGTGCAGGAAGTTCGTCGTGTACAGGGTCTTCCAGTGCGCGCGGAGGATGTCCAGCACGAGGTCCCAGCGTTCGGCATCGATCGCGTGGACGAACGCCGTGTGGGGCCGACCCTCCGAGAGCCAGTGGTCGATGAGGGCGATCCGCGCATCGCGGAGGTCCTCCGGCCTCTCAGTTGCCGCGATGCGCAGGAGCGATGCCCTGATCGGGTCGGGAAAGCTCCAGGTCGGCTCGGCCGCCCCGGCCTCGCGGACGGTGAGTCCGTGCCTCTCGAGGGCGACGAATACGTCGCCTACCGCGTTCACCCGTCCGGTCACCCCGCCGATCGCCACGCCGACCGACGACGCGGTCAGCGGGGTGGCCGTCGCGGCACAAAAGATCTCCCTCCTGTGGCGGTGCAGTTCCGCCGTCTCGGCCAGAACCCGGACGACCACCCGGTCCACCACGCTGCGGATGCGCCCGACCCGGTCCGCACGGGCCGGGGAGCCCGTCCTCAGGGCGCCGACACCCTTGTCGACCAGGCCGGCGATTCGGCCCGTCTCCGCCGCGACCTCACCCAGGGGGATAGCCGACGCCGTGGTCAGACCCGCCAGATCGATCGCGGCGTCGAGTTCGGCGTCCGTGAGCAGGAGGTCCGCCGGTGGCACGAACACCCTGTCCGCCGGCAGCCCCGGTGCCTCGTGCCAAGCCCCCGCGGTGCGGGTGGCCACCAGCACACGAACCATTCCGCCGGACGACTGCTCGAAGAGGTCACGAACACGGTTCTCCGGCTCCCCCACCAGATGGAGGTCGTCCAGGACCAGTGTGAGGGGGCCGCGCCACGTCCGGACCAGGGACTTCACCTGGTCGAAAGGGTCTGCCGGCGGGTCCGTGGCGGTACGGCGCGCACCGACCGGTCCGACCGTCGGTGCGTCGGCGTCCCTCTGCTCCGGCAGTGACGTCGCGACCTCCTGCCAATAGGCGTCAGGCGTGCTGCCCGGTTCGGGCCCGATCACCCCGGCGACGGCTCCGGGGGAGGCGGAGGCGGCCGACCACCGCCTGAGCAGGGTGGTCTTCCCGGAGAGCAGGGGGCCACGCACGACGACCAACCGCTCCGGCCCGGAGAGCGCGTCGAACAGTCGCGTGCGCGGAGGGGACTGCGGGTTCGGGACGGGACCCGCCACACCGGGGGCGGGGCGACTCGCGACCATGCTCGCCTCACCCTCCTTGAGTCCGACCGGCGCGCCGACACCGCAGGCCATCAACCGAGTTCACCGCCTACGTTACGGTTCCCGCCCGGTCACCTTCCAGAGCACCCGCGCGCACTCACGCGGTGGTCCGCACGAACAGGTGCCACCCCAGCCAGATCCAGAAGGCCAGCAGGGCCCACCGGAGCAGCCAGAAACGGCGGACGAACCGGACGAGGTCGAGGAGGTTCGGAAGCACGGAGGAGCGCGCGGTCACGACCACCCAGAGGAGTACGAGTGACCAGACCACCGCCCAGATGACGAGGTTGGCGGAGCGGTCCGCGGGGAGGAACGTCACCGCGTCACCAGGGCCCATCCCAGCCACGCCCACACGGCGAAGGCCGCGGCACGAACCGGGTAGAAGGACAGGGGCTGCTCGAACAACGAACTGAGCGTCGGGTAGATCGAGCGCGGTTCGGCGAAGAAATGCCCCAGTTGGATCACCGCGACGACCGCGAGGAGCACTACCCACACGATGATCGGCACGGGTCCGGCCTTGGAGAGGTCGCCCCGGTCACCGGGGGATCCGGGCCTGTGCCACCCACGCCGCACCGCGAGGACGATCACGATGAGGACCCCGCCGGCCACGGCCACGCGCACGGGCCACGTCATCGGGTCGCCCAGCGCGGCGAGGGCTCCGTACACCGCGAAGCCGACCAGCACCAGCACGCGATCGCGCGCCGACCTCCGCGCTCCGTGCGCTGTG
>NZ_JAALDW010000352.1:0-1592 GCF_014145055.1 Dietzia sp. DQ11-38-2 | reverse complement strand
GGGAGGGCTGGGACGACCGGGGCACGTCCGTGACGGGGTGCCGTGACCGGTTGGTTCTCGCCGACGACGTGAGCCTGGTGGTGGGCGGAGGGCAGGTCGGAGCGGTCCGCGCGGCCGGCGTCCACACGGTGGCGGAGCTCGCCGAGGCCGGGCCGGAGCGTCCGCCGGACTGGAACGGCGAACCGTTCTCCGATGCGGTCCTGCGGGCCCGTGCGCACCGGGACGGCGAGGTCGTCGTCCCCAAGGTGGCCCGACCGACCATCCCGCGCGCGGACATCGAGGTGGACGTGGATCTCGAGAGCCACCTGGACGACGGCGCCTACCTGTGGGGGACCCTGCTCACCCTGCGGGACGGGCGCCGCCTCGAGGCCGAGGGATACCGTCCTTTCGCGACCTGGGCCCGGCTGCCGGACCCGGACGAGGGGCGCTCGTTCGCGGAGTTCTGGCGGTGGCTCACCGGCATCCGGGACAGGGCCGAGGGGCAGGGGCGCACGTTCCGCGCCTACTGCTACTCCAAGTCCGCCGAGAACGGCTGGATGCTCTCGACCGCCACCCGGTTCGGGCCGGAGGGCACGCTGGCCGAGGTCAGGGGCGTGCCCTCGGTGGCCGAGGTGCGCGGGTTCCTCTCCTCCCCTCAGTGGGTCGACGTCCACGAGGCGGTGGCCACGCAGTTCGTCTCCACCTCCGGTCTCGGACTCAAGGTGGTGGCGCCGGTCGCCGGATTCCGTTGGCGGGACCCGGACGCCGGGGGAGAGGCGTCGATCGGGTGGTATCGGGACGCGCAGGCCTCGCGGGGGGTCGAGCGGGACTCGGGCAGGGAGCGCATCCTGGCCTACAACGAGGACGACGTCCGGGCGACGAGGGCTGTGCGGGAGTGGATTTCGCAGCAATTCTAATCGAGTTCTCACTGAGAGAGAGCTGTTGCTTTGCTTAATGTCGGGGATAGGGTGAGAAAGAAGGGACGAAGTTAACGACGCTTCTCGGCGTCGCCGACCGTTCCCGTAAGCCCGCCCTCACGGGGTGTCCCGTCGCGAACCCACGCGGATGCCGCGCCATACAAGGAGACGAACCCATGACGTTCTCGATCCGTAGGGCCGCTGCCGTCGCAGCCGCCTCCGCACTCGCCCTTTCCGGGGCCACAGGTGTCGCCGCCGCCCAGGAGGGCACCGGGAGTCTGTCCGCCGACAGCCTCGGGGCCGACAGCCTGGGCGCCCTCGGCAGCGAGGGCATCACCGATTCGGTGGGCGAGGGGTCGCTGCCGCAGGACCTCGGCTCCCTCATCCTCGAGGCCAACGCCACCGGGGAGGGTTCCATCGACACCTCGGGCTCGGCGATCTTCGGTGAGCCGTCCACCGGTTCGCTGGCACCCCTCGCCGGCTCGGTCATCGACGCGGCCGGGTCCATCACCCTCTCGAACCCGGCCCCCGGGACCGGTTCCGTCGACGTGAGTGGATCCCTCCTGGACGAGTCGCTGCTGGGTTCGGTCGAGCCGGCGGCCGCGCTGGCCGTCGGCTCCCTCGGGCTCGGCGACGGTGCCACCCTGGTGCTCGGATCCGACGCCGGCTCCCTGCCGGGCGCGGGCTCGCTCGGTC
>NZ_JAALDW010000351.1:0-4590 GCF_014145055.1 Dietzia sp. DQ11-38-2 | reverse complement strand
GGCGGCGCCCGGGAAGTACGCGTGACCGCGTCCGGCCCCACCGGCGAGGCCGTCGAGACCTCCTTCGCCGCGATCGACCCGGACACCGCCTTCGTGGAGATGGCCGACGCCTGTGGGCTACTCCGCCTACCCGGGGGCCGGATGCGGCCCCTCGAATCGTCGAGCCGCGGCGTGGGCGAGGTGCTGCTGGCCGCGCTCCGCTCGGGTCGCGGCAACATCCACCTCGGCATCGGGGGCAGCGCCTCCACGGACGGCGGCACGGGAATGCTCTCGGCGTTGGGCGCCCGCTTCCTCGACTCCTCGGGCGCCGAACTCCCCGACGGTGGAGGAGCTCTGGTCGACCTGGACCGCGTGGACCTGGACGGCCTCGACCCCGCGGTCCGCGCCTCACGCATCCTGGTCGCCTGCGACGTCGACAACCCCCTGCTCGGGCCGCTGGGCGCGGCCCGCGTCTACGGTCCGCAGAAGGGTGCCTCCGCCGGTCAGATCGAGGAACTCGAGGCGGGGCTGGCCCGTCTGGTCGAGGTACTGCGCGACCAGGGACTCGCTGTGGACCCGGACGCGCCGGGCTCCGGGGCGGCCGGGGGCGTGGGCTTCGCTGCCCGCGAGCTCCTCGAGGCGTCCCTGGACCCGGGGTTCGAGGTCCTCGGGACCCTGACCGGACTCGAAGACGTGGTCTCCGCCGCCGACCTGGTGGTGACCGGCGAGGGCCGGCTCGACGACCAGACGATGCACGGCAAGACCCCGATGGGCGTGGCGGCACTGTGTCGCTCGCACGCCGTACCCGTGGTGGCCGTGTGTGGCCGGCTGGACCTGGGTGCCGACCGGGTAGCGGAGGCCGGGTTCGCGGCCGCGGCCGCCCTCACCGAACGGGAGCCGGACCTCGCCAGGTCGATGGCCAATGCGGGCCCCCTGTTGGAGGACGTTGCCGCCGAGGTCGTCTCGCGCATCCTGCCCTGACGCGCGCGTCCGGCCCGGGGGCGGTGTTCACCCGGACCCGCCCGTGACCGACACGCTCGCCACGACGCGGTCGTCGACCAGCATCCACATCTCCACCCGGTGTGCGGACCGTCTCCGCCGGATCATCATGGACGAGCCCGGCACCACCGGGTGGGAGTACTCGATCACGACGCGGTGGCGGTGCCGGAGCAGGTCCTGGTGTCCCAGCAGTTCGTCCTCGACGGCGTCGAGGTAGGCGGCGTTGTTGAGGTGCTGGAGAATGTCGAAGTCCGTGCTGCGGAGGATGTGGGGCCGGTCTTCCGGTAGATCCCGTGTCGCGGAGCCGGTGGGCAGCGGCGCGTTCATGGCGGCCCATCGGAGTCGGTGGATCCCTGTGGCGGCCGAGAGGGAGGCGAGCCCCTCGTCGCTGATCCGGGCGGGCACCCCGTCGGCGCTGACGTTGATCCAGAACGCCTCGGTCTCCACCAGCCCGTCGGGCCGGGGCCCGGGGTCGTCGGGGCCGGCCCGGTGTTCCGCTGTCAGACGCACCCGCATGTTCGCCCACCGTGTGGAGAGTCCCGAGCACCAGCGCTCGAGGTGAACGGTGGCCGGCCAGGTGATCGGTTCGATCACGTCGATGACGGTCCGCCGCACGATCCAGTACGGGTCGGTCCGCACGTGACCGGTGAACTCGAGATCGTCGCCCGCCGCGTCCTGGAGGTACCGGGCGATGCTGTCCAGCCGCACCCTGCGCCGGGGATCGACCTCGCCCGTCCGAACCGTGCGGGAGGTGGAGAACCCTGCCCCGTCCGGGGGCGGAGGGGGGAGCGGACGCAGGTCGCCGTCCTGTTCCGGGTGGTTCATCGGTGTGGTCCTCTCGCCCAGGATTCCGGTGTCCCCCACCGGTGCGGCCACTGTAGGCGCCCGGCCGCAGGGAGTCGGGCGCGGGCGCCGACGCGGGCACGTCGGGCGGCAGGTGGTCCATGATGGGGGCACCCACTCACCCCGGAGGTCGACATGCGCAAGTGGCTCCTCGGCGCCCCCGTCGCGATTGTGGCGGCCCTCGCGGCCTCGGACCTGCGGCAGACCAGGTACCCGATCCTGCGGACCTTCCCCGTCCTCGGTCACGCGCGGATGGCCCTGAGCTCGATCGGCCCGGAACTGCGCCAGTACATCGTGGCGAGCAACGACGAGGAACGGCCGTTCACCCGCGACCAACGGGACTGGATCCGGGAGTCGGCGGAGGGGCGGGCCACGACGTTCGGTTTCGGCACGGACAACGACGTCGAGTTCCTCACCGGATACCCGGTCGTCAAACCGCGCACGTTCGCCGGGGTGACGGTCTCCGCCCACGCGCACTCCGCGGAGCAACTCCAGTTGCCCACCGCCAAGGTCCTCGGCGCCGCCCGCGGCCGGGCCCGCGCGTTCCGCCCGGAGTCCCTGGTGTGGATCTCCGGGATGAGCTACGGCGCCCTGTCGGCCCCGGCTGTCGAGGCCCTCAACCGCGGTGCCGCTCTCGCGGGGGCACTGCAGAACACCGGTGAGGGTGGGCTGAGTCCCTACCACCAGAAGGGCGGGGACCTGGTGTTCCAGATCGGTACCGCCTACTTCGGGGTCCGCGACGCGGACGGCAGGCTCGACCTCGACGCGGTGGTCGCCCTCGCCGAGAAGCATCCGATCAGGGCGATCGAGATCAAGCTCAGCCAGGGTGCCAAACCCGGGCTCGGCGGTCTGCTGCCCGCCGCCAAGGTCACCGCGGAGATCGGGCGGATCCGCGGGATCCCCACCGACCGCGAGTGTGCGAGCCCCTCCCGGCACACGGCGTTCCACGACGTCGACTCGATGCTCGACCTGGTGGAGGAGATCGCCGAACGCACCGGCCTGCCGGTGGGGATCAAGTCCGCGGTCGGCGAACTGCGCTTCTGGGAGCAGCTGGCCTCCGCGATGGTCTCCCGGGAGCGCGGCGTCGACTTCATCACCATCGACGGGGGCGAGGGCGGCACCGGTGCCGCCCCCCTCGTCTTCACCGACGCGGTGTCACTCCCGTTCCGGCTCGGCTTCTCCCGCGTGTACCGGATCTTCGCTGAGGCCGGTCTCACCGACGACGTGGTGTTCGTGGGCTCGGGGAAGCTGGGGATCCCCGAGAACGCGGTGGTCGCGTTCGCACTCGGGGTGGACCTGATCTCCGTCGGTCGCGAGGCCATGCTCTCCATCGGCTGCATCCAGGCCCAGAAGTGCCACACCGATCGCTGCCCCACCGGAGTGGCCACGCAGAAGCCGTGGCTGTCCCGCGGAGTGGACCCCACGGACAAGGCCGTGCGGTGTGCGGCCTATCTCCGGTCGTTGCGGCGCGACCTCGTCAAGGTCTCGGGCGCGGTCGGCGTGCCCCACCCCTCGCTGATCGGGCCCGAGGACGTGGAGCTGGCCAACGGCACCCGGGAGTCGACGACTCTGGCGGAGATCTACGGATACCGCCCGGGCTGGGGCCTTCCCGGCGCGGCGGACATCCGGCGCATCACCGATCTCATGTCCGCCGGCGGCGCCGCCGAGCACAGCGCCGCCTACGCTCCCCCGGGGCTCTGACCCGCCTCTGCCCGCCCGGCCCGGAGCAGTCCGAGTTCGCGGTTCAGGTTGGCGTGCGCCTGCTTCTCCCAGGCGTCGCGGCCGGCCCTGGTGAGGAAGACCGACCCGCGCTCGAGCAGCGCCTCGAGCGCGGCGATCCGCCCGGCGACGAACCGCTCACCCGGCACGTGCGCGAACTCGTGGCGGACATCCTGCGTGTAGGCGTCGTACGTCTCCGGGTCGGCCCCGAGGACCGCGAGGTCGGCGTCCGAGAGGACCGCCCCGTTGAGATCCCCGGGCTCGACCCGGTGCCCGCCCATGAGCCGCACGAGGCGCGCCACCTCGTCGACGGGCGCGGCGGGGTCGAGTGCGGACTCGGCGAACTCGGCCGACCTGGCGTTGTTCTCCGACTCCGTGGGGTCGAACACGGCGGCGTGGAACCAGGCCGCCAGTCGGACCGCGGTCCCGTCGAACGCCTCCCCGTACGCCTCCAGCGCGTCCACCGCACGCAGCACCGCACGCAGGTGCGTCTCGTTGTGGTATCTGCGCTGCGGTTCGTTCCACCGTTCGAGCAGGTCGGACCGCAGTTCGGGCGTGAGGAACCCGACCTCCGCGTCGAGGGGATCAACGGCTGCCGGACGGTCGGTATCCATGGTCGGATCCTACCGCCGCACCACGTCCCATCTGCGTGAATCCGGGACCGCGGCGGCGCATCTCAGTCCTCGAGATCCGCCCCGGTGCGCGGCGGGAACGCCGCCAACGCCTCCTGCTCGGCGGCGTCGAACGTCCGGGCGCGGGACAGGAACCGTCTCCCGGTTGGGTTCTCGAGGCTGAAACCCGACCCCCGGCCCGGGATCGCGTCCAGCACCAGCTGCGTGTGCTTCCAGGTCTCGAACTGCGACCCCGAGATCCACACGCGCACCCGGTCCCCACCGAGATCGAGCTCCCCCACCAGCACGTCGCGCTGGCCCACACGGAACTCCCCGTCGGGATAGCACATGGGTGCCGACCCGTCGCAGCACCCGCCCGACTGGTGGAACATCACCGGGCCGTGCCGGCCGACGAGCTCGCGGATGAGCTCGGCGGCCG
>NZ_JAALDW010000350.1:6709-9578 GCF_014145055.1 Dietzia sp. DQ11-38-2 | reverse complement strand
CTCCGGCACCCGTGGGCCAGGCCGTCGCGGCTCGGGAGGGTCCGGGGGTGGGCCCCGCCCGCTGCGGGACCGCGCCGAAAGAGGCGGGGGGAGAGACGACCACGAGGCTGTTTCCCGGGACGAACGACGAGCTCCCGTGGAACCGACGGGCGTACCCCTGCCCTCACCGGCGGACCCGGTGCTGTGGCCGCAGCGCGAGGCGCTCAAGGCTGCCCTGCAGTACCCGGGTCTGGCAGGGCCGCTCTTCGACTCGCTCCCGTCGGAGTGCTACACCCATCCCGCCTACTCCAGGCTCGCCGCCGCGGTGTCCGCCGCCGGGGGGTGTGCCTCGGGCAAGAGCGGCGCGAACTGGGTGTCCGAGGTGTCCCGGGGGCTCGAGGACGACGGGCTGCGGCGGCTGGTGGGCCTGATGGCGGTCGAGACGCTCCGGGTGGCGGAGGACGCGCTGCCCCGGTACGTCTCCGGCGTGCTCGCCCGACTGCAGGAGGTGTGGGTGTCCGGTCAGATCGCCGACCTCAAGTCGAAGGTGCAGCGGATGAGTCCGGCGGCGGACCCGGAGGGCTACTCGGCACTGTTCGGTGACCTCGTCGCGCTGGAGGAGTACCGGCGAGGACTGCTCGACCAGGCTGTGGGCGCCACGCCCGACATCGCCTGACCTGGCGATTTGGACCGACGGCCGCGCTCGCACTAAGGTGAGTTCTCGGTGCTCGGCGTGATCGTCGGTCGCCGAGGCAATCCCCCATAGCTCAATTGGCAGAGCATTCGACTGTTAATCGAAGGGTTTCTGGTTCGAGTCCAGATGGGGGAGCAGTCGAAGGCAGGTCAGGAGTGCTCTTCTGACCTGCCTTCTGTGTTTGCGTCGCCGAGCTCTCCAGCGTCACGTTGGGCTCCAATCGGGATGACGAGGTTGGAAGTGGCCTGTCACTCACCGGCTAGGGCGGCGATGCGCGCCAAGATTGCGTCCGCGTGATCGTAGATGTCGTCCAAGGTTGCAAGTGGGTGCAACGTCTCCTGTTTGGCCTCGTCGAACACCCCTATTCTCCAGTTAGAAGAGTTGAAGTGCAGGCGCGCTATCGGTTTGCGATTGTTGTCATCGAATAAGATGGCGCAATACGATTTGGCATCGCGCATATAGATACGTGCCGCCGATACTTTCTGTCGGGCTATAGCCTTGATGATCTGGAACGCCTCGATCTCCTCAGGCGAGGTCTCAACATCATCCTCTGGCTGGACCAGCGTGGGTTCGGGTTGCGCCTGCTCCGTACTCGGGGACTCCATTTCGGTCGGGGTGTGCTCATCTAGGTCTTGGGCGGTGCGAAGGCGGCGGTTGGCCTCATCCCGGATGAACTGTGCGCCAGCTGTGCCAACCACTTCGCGGAAGAACTCGAGTACTTGTGCGGTGAGTCGCCGAGAGGTTACCCGGTTCGCAAAGTAGCGCACCCAGTCATCCGACGGCTCTCGGAATTCAGCCGCCATTGCTTTGCGTACCTCGGCCACGTACTTGAGATGCTCAGCTGAAGCGGCGATCGTCTCGGCATCGAATTTGCTCTTGGTGCACTTCTCCAAGTGAGGGAAGATGCGTTCGTCGATGTTGGCGAGGTCCAATGTCATGAAGGGCTTCTCGTCCATTCGATTTGCTGCGTCAAGCTGTGCGTAGAAGTGGTACACCTCTCCGTTGGTCAGAATCGCAAACTCGGTGTCCGTGACGTTGAAGTAGCGGATCAACTGCGTAGCGTGGTCCAAGCTGAGAGGCGAACCAATAGTCTTGCACTCGATAAGAAACCGGAAGTCCTCGCCGCTCTTGATCGCGTAGTCGACCTTCTCACCCTTCTTCCGTCCGACATCGGCAACGTATTCAGGAATGACCTCCCTCGGGTCGAAGATGTCGTAGCCGAGCACATCTTGGATGAAGGGCGCGATCAATGCGGTCTTGGTGGCCTCTTCTGTTGAAATGTGGGCTTTGAGGTCGCGGACCTTAGCAGCGAGCTGGCGAACGGACTCTTCAATGGTCGGCATCGCGACTCCAAGCCTCGGGATAAGTAAGTCGTTTTAACTTGTAGCAGGTCTCACAGTCTCCCGCTCCTACTCTGAAGATCCGACAGCATGACGGCGCGATCTCAACGTGAAGGCGGCCGCTACGCTGGCGCCCATGACACGCACCGAGGTCACTCTGTCGACCGGCCGCGTCCGCGGCACCGACCTCGGCGACGTCGTCCGCTTCTACGGGATCCCCTACGCCGAGGACCCGGTCGGCGACCTACGCTTCGCCGCCCCGGTCCGACGAGCGCCGTGGGAGGGGGTCCGTGATGCGACCAGGCCCGCCGCCACCGCGCAGAGGCTGAGATTCGACCCCGACCCGGCGATCCCCGAGCCGATCGTCGCGGGGAGCGACATCCTGCACGTTGACGTGTGGGCACCGGCGGAAGGCGGGTCACACCCCGTGCTGGTGTGGATCCACGGAGGCGGCTGGGAATCGGGCTCATCCCACCAGCCCTGGTTCGACGGATCGACCTTCGCGCGCCGCGGGATTGTCGTGGTCTCGGTCGGCTACCGCCTCGGCGTGGAGGGCTTCACCCCGTTTCCCGACGCCCCGGACAACCGGGGGCTGCTCGACTGGGTCGCCGCACTCGAGTGGATCCGGGACGAGATCGCCGCGTTCGGCGGAGACCCCGACCGGGTGACGGTCTCCGGTCAGTCGGCCGGCGGGGGAGCGGTGCTCTGCCTGCTGGGTTCTCCGCCGGCTGCGGGGCTGTTCCACGGGGCGATCGCGGCGTCACCGGCGGTTCTGCGTGCCCCGGCGACACACCCGCCCAAGGGGGTCACCGCGGAGGGGCTGGCCGCCGGGGGGCGCGGCACCGTGGACGAGTTC
>NZ_JAALDW010000350.1:0-6693 GCF_014145055.1 Dietzia sp. DQ11-38-2 | reverse complement strand
CACCGGCGCCTGCGGCGGGAGAACCAGTTCACGCTGCCGTTCCGGCCCGTGGTCGGAGGCGAGACGATCCCCGTCCCTCCACTGGAAGCCGTCGCGGCAGGGCCCACCACGGGAGTACCGTTGCTCATCGGCTCCACCGCGACGGAGTTCGAGGCCGTCTCGGACAAGCTCCCGGGCCCGGCGCTGGTGCCGGGGGCCGCGTTCATGGCGCTGTCGCAGCAACTCCCGAGGCAGGGGCTCAGGGCGTTGGCCCGGCAGTCCAACGGACGGTCGCTGCGACGTAGCGTGGGCGCGGTCATCGACGCGGCCGCCATCCACTCCACGGTCGCCCGGGCCGCCGAGACGAGACTCGCCGCCGGGGACCCGACCTGGGTGTACGACTTCTGCTGGACCGGGGGAAACGGATCTAGACACTGCGCCGACCTGCCCTTCTTCTGGGCCGTCCCGAACGGCGAGAACGTGGAACGCTATCTCGGTGCGCCGGCGCCGCCGAGCCTGGTCGAGGCGATGCACGACTCCTGGGTCTCCTTTGTCGCCACCGGCGACCCGGGCCACCCCGCCTACGACTCGCCCGATCGTGTGGTGATGGCGTGGAACGATCCGCCCGCGCAGGTCCCTGACGGTCTTTCGGCCGTGCGCGCAGTCTGGTGGCCGGAGGCTCGGTGAGAGATCTTGCTACGATTGCGCCGCACGTGCCGGTGGACGTTCCCGGCGCGTGCGGGGGGCTATAGCTCAGTTGGTTAGAGCCGCGGACTCATAATCCGCTGGTCGCGGGTTCGAGCCCCGCTGGCCCCACCCCGCGCACGAAGCTCGAACCCTTACCGATGGAATCGTTGGCTAGGGTTCGGGTCTTGTCGCTGTTCTGGGTCCAGTTGGGGGCATTGGCGTTGCTCTCGGGGTCGAGGAGCACTTCGATGGGTCGGTTGTTCTCGGAGTTCGTTGTCTTCGTCGATGTAGACCTTGGTGAAGAAGGCTTTGTTGCGCAGGCGCCGGTTGTCGTCGTTGCACCGTTGGTAGATGTCGACGCAGTTTGCTAGGAGTCCGAGACCGCACGCTAGGTCGGCGAGCCCTGGACGGAACCGCTGGGTCGGCCATCCATGATCCACGCAAGGCAGCGGCGTGGTGACGGTACGCTCGCACCGTCGCCGCCTACCGCGACCGGTACGGCATCACTGATAACTCGCCCCTCGGCCCGGAACCGCGGCACCTGCTCATTATGTAGCTACATAGATCCGGAGCAGGCTTGGTGATCCACAAGACCCGCACCGTGCAGGTGATCCTCTAAGGACCCGTCTCGATTACAGGCCCGTCACGGTGCCGTCGATCGAGACGGGTCCTGGGTCCGGTTCGTTCACATAGACGTGCGGCGGGGTCCAGGTGGCCCGCAGACGGCGCACGCCTTGATGAGAGGGGCCGAGCGCGAAAGAGTCAATCCTCGACGCTGCTTGTTCGGTGATCAACCGCTCGGCGAACAACGGTCGAGCCACCGGCCGCAGGACGCTGTCGTCCAGGCCCAGTCCCCGCAGCGGTGCCAAGGGATCGATCGGCCGCGCCATCCACCCCTTCTGGTGGCCGAGCAGCGACGTGCCGAACAACCCATCGGACAACGCCCGCTGACCGACCTCGTCAGCCGATATCCCGTTGATGGATACGCGCATGTTCGAGCTCCGCTGATCCTGTGCGGCCAGCGTCAGCCGCTCCTCATGACCGATCGTTGAGACGGTCCTGGTGGACAACTCCACGATCTGCACCGGCAGTGCCGTGTGAGAGGAAGCGAACGGGACA
Organism: Dietzia sp. DQ11-38-2; assembly: GCF_014145055.1. Lineage (NCBI taxonomy): Bacteria > Bacillati > Actinomycetota > Actinomycetes > Mycobacteriales > Dietziaceae > Dietzia > Dietzia sp. DQ11-38-2. The sequence goes on along the minus strand of NZ_JAALDW010000350.1, from coordinate 4,908 downwards.
CCGCCGGTGCGGTTGTCGCGCAGCCGCGCCAACTCGGAGTGGACTGCATCGCTGCGCACCGCCGCAGTCAGCGAGATCGTCTTCCCGTCGTTGGTGATCTCGCGCGCACGAAACAGATTCCGGCCCACCCGCACCCACGGCGCGAGTTCCTCTGCTGCCAGCTCCTCCAGACGACGCCGCGCCCGCCGGCAGAGGTCTTCCGGGTCACTCCACGGGCTCGTCGTGTACAGGTTGCGGGCGCCTTGGATCAGATCGCGCTGCGCACCGTCCATCTCCCCGCCGGTCTCACCGTGGACGAACAGGCACAGCCTCAAGCCGTCGCGCTCGGCCTCCAAGTACTCCGCATGCGTGGCCGAGTACCCGTCGGACATCCGCACGCCGTAGCGCGAACCCCAAATGCCGACGTATACCTCGGAGCTCCGCACCCCGGACAGGTAGGCCTGCTCGGCCGAGATGTCCTGCGCTCCGAGATCCTCGAACATCACCGCTGTCGCCCCGACCGGCACGATCGCTGCCCGCGCCGCTGCCCGCTCGTCGGGCATGTCGGTAATCAGGCTGGACACGAAGACCCGCCGCTTGCTCGCCCACGCCCGCACATCCTCTCCGGCGGCAGCCAGGGACGCCGAGCGCTAGTCGATCAGCAACGACGCATCATCCATGCCCCAAGTCCATCACGGACAGACTCACGAGACCGAGAGAATACGCGAGCGGCCGTGTCGGTGAGGCTCGCTAGCCTTGGAGCCGCCACCGGTAAAGTAGGCAGGACATGAAGATGGGCGACTGAGGGAGGCAGACCATGGCGCGTGCGGACTTGCTTCTCGACCTCGTCGAGGCCGAGCGCCGTGGCGATCGAGATCGCTTCCGCGTCCTCGTCGAGGCGGTCATCGCGGAGGAGCGAGCCAACCAGCACCACCTGGTCGCCGACCGTCTGTCCGAGCTGATTACCACCACTGGACAGAGTGCCCCACGTGATGACCGCGCCGCAGCCATGCGTGACCTGGTGCAAGAGATCATTCCTCATCGGCGCCTGGACGAGTTGGAGCTTGCTCCGGTCCCGCAACGCGTTGTCACTGAGCTGATTGAGGAGCAGAAGCGCGCCGAACTGTTGCGAAGTTATGGGATCGAACCCCGCAATCGACTGCTCTTGTCCGGCCCTCCGGGAAACGGCAAGACCAGCGTTGCCGAAGCCATCGCTTCGGAGCTGATGCTGCCCTTCTACGTCATCCGCTACGAGGGGGTTGTGTCAAGCTTCCTGGGCGAGACCGCCGCGCGGCTCGACACCGCCTTCGAGTTCGCCCGAACCCGCCGTTGCGTGCTGTTCTTCGACGAACTCGACACCATCGCCAAAGAACGATCCGACGAGCACGAGACCGGGGAGATCAAGCGGGTTGTCTCCACTCTGCTGCTCCAGATCGACCAGCTACCTCCGCACGTGCTGCTGGTGGGAGCGACCAACCACAGCGAACTGCTCGACCGGGCAGCATGGCGACGCTTCCAGATCCGCGCTGAACTCGAACCGCCCAGTCGTGCACAGGCGACCAGCTTCCTGGAACGCCTCGCCGTCCGCTTGGGCGGCGACCTCGGATTCGCCCCCCGGACCCTGGCGGACAAGCTCGCCGGAGCAAGCTTCTCCGAACTGGAAGAGTTCGCGTTGGACGTGCGCCGCAGAGCCGTGCTCGAACTCCCCGACAGCAACCTCCGACGGATCGTCCAGGAACGTCTTGAGCACAGGCGAGATCAGGCGGCGGGGTGACCGCGGAGCGCCGGCCACTCCTGGCGTTCGGGTCGCCAACGGTGGTAGATCGGCCCACACAAAAGACCCGGGACATGCCGCGCTTGTCCAAACCCCACGCCGGTCGCCAGGGGGAGCGGCTGACGCCGCAGTTCAGCGAGCTGAGCGCAGCGTTCGACGCCGAGCGGGCGCGTCTGTCCGCTGACACACCCGACGAGGTCGACCCAGCGCTGGTGGTCGTCTTCGACCTCGCTGGCAGCATCAAGGACTTCCGCAACGCGATCGACAAGATCGAAGGACTGGAGTTCCTGTCCGAGCTGATCGGAGACCAATCGGACCCAGACGACGACTTCCACATGACCGAGTCCAAGAGCGGCCGCACGGACAAGCCCATACAGCACTCCCTGTACCTGATGATGTCGAACGCCAAAGCGATCGAGGAACTCCTGCGCCTCTTCACCGCCTGGCAAGCAGACCCGTCAGCATCGTTCGACCACGGCTTGGGCAAGTTCAAGACCGCGTTCCAACAGCTCACCGCGATCCGGCGGTGGGGGCCAGAAGATCGCATCCGAGAGACCGGCTTGCGCGAGCAGTGGCAGCAGAACCTCGACGTTGTCGGCCAGTCCGTGAGCACCGTGATGGTCGAAGTCGAGCTGTGGTACCGTCGCGACGCAACTCAGCTCGCTACGGCACAAGCACACGTCGAGCTGGTCATCTCCGACAGTGGTGGCCGTGTGCTGGACCGATCCCAGATCGGCGAAATCGGCTATCACGCACTGCTCGCAGAACTGCCGGTCCAACAGGTTCACGCGCTGCTGGCCGACGGGGCCGAGTCAATCCGCCTACTGACCACCGACGAAGTCATGTTCGTCAACCCGTTCACTCCCATGAGCGTCGCACCGCAGACCACAGAACCAGTCAGTGAGGTCCGCCTGCCACCCGGAGGGCGCACCGATGGCCTGCCTAGGGTCGCCCTGCTGGACGGGTTGCCGTTTCCCAACCACGATGCTCTCGCCGGTCGGCTGGTCGTTGACGATCCCGACGGGATCGGCGAGAACTACCCGCTGGCCGCTCGCCACCACGGTACCGCGATGGCCTCGCTGATTATCCACGGTGACCTTTCCGCTAACGGCGAGCCGCTCGACCGGCCACTGTATGTGCGGCCCATCATGCGACCCCACGAGTTCATGGCAGGACACGAGCAGATCCTCCCAGACCGGTTGCTCGCTGATCTGCTGCATCGCGCGGTCAAGCGAATTGTCGAAGGAGAGGCTGGTAGGGGACCGGTCGCGCCGAGCGTGCGCATCATCAACCTGTCCATCGGTGCGCAAGCTCGAGCGCTCGTGCGCCGGATGAGCCCTGTCGGACGGCTACTCGACTGGCTGGCCCACTCCTACAACCTGCTGTTCATCGTCAGTGCCGGCAACCACCTTGGCCCGCTCACGATCCCGACCGATGCCACTTCTAACGCCGACACGGCACGGTCCGCCGCGCTCCGGGCTGTCTACGACGCGGCGCTGCTGCGAGGCATCCTCCCTCCAGGCGACGCCCTCAATGCTCTGACTATCGGCGCCACCCACAGCGATGGACTCGGCGACATCGACGTGCCGGACACCGCCTGGGACATCACCCACCAGAACGGCCCAGCCCACTACGGCGCGACCGGTCCCGGCGTCGGCCGCTCGGTCAAGCCCGATCTGCACCACATCGGAGGCAGGGCGCTGTATGCCCGCCCTGTCAGACCGCCTGCCGGGCAGGAAACCGTCGAGGTGGAACTGGCTCCGACCGCAACGACCGGGCCAGGCCTGCAAGTAGCGGCGCCTGGGCGAGCGGGCGCAACGAACAACACCGTCTTCACCGTCGGCACGAGCAACGCAACCGCGTTGGTGGCCCGCGAAGCCAGCCGCCTGTACGACATCCTCGAAGCAGGCGCGGACGAGCCCGAAGACGCGCCGCTACCGGACCCGCAGTACCACCCGCTGCTCGTGAGAGCCCTCCTCGCCCACGCCAGCAGTTGGGGCGAGTGGGAGGGGCGGCTGCGTCGCGAACTCGGCCTCACCAACCAGCAGGCCCGCCGCCACCTGACCGCGCTCCTGGGCTACGGCCGGCTCGACACCGACCGGCTCGGAAGCGCAGCCACGAACAGGGCAGTGCTGGTCGGCGGAGGACTAATTGCACGCGACCAACGCCACACCTACGAGCTGCCGCTCCCACCTTCGCTCCGTTCACGCGCAGAGTGGCACCGCTTCACCATCACCCTCGCCTACATGGTCCCCACCGTCGGGCAGCTCAACCGCTACCGGGGTGCCAAGGTCTACTTCGCCACGCCAGACACCCGACTTGCTGGCGGGGAGCGGATCGATGCCGAACACAACTCGGTCAGACGGGGAAGCCTCCAACACGAGATCGTGCAGGGCACCCGCACGATGGTATTCGGCGATGACGGCACCTTCCCGATCCACGTCGAGTGCATGGACGATGCCCAGCGGCTCCGCGCCGGCAAGACGGTTCGCTACGCGCTCGTGGTGTCCGTCGAGACTGCGGAACAGACGTCGACCACCATCCATGACGAGGTACGGGCGAGACTGCGCCAGCAGGTTCGCGATCGCGCACGCGGTCGGGTGCAGAGTTGAGTTGGCTTCCTGGCTGGCGCGCTGTCACTGCTCGGCGTCGGCAAGAAGGGCCGTGAAGGTAGTCCGATGTCGACTTATGAGGAACGGTATCGGCGGTTCTTGCTAGTCAGCGAGACAACCGCGGATAAGGCCCTTGCGGCGCATAAACTGCTCACCCTGGCCGGCGGGATTGATGGCTCCGCTCTCTCCGCCAAAGAGAGATCAGCACTTCGATTTGTCTGTTTCTCCCTCCTTATCAACGCGGGAACAGTGATGTGGATGCGGAGGGAGGTGCTTGCTTACCCGCAGCGCGTTCGTCACCCGTCGGGTTGGGAGAGACCCAGCGATCTGGAGGAGACCACCTCCGCCCAAGGACTCGGTCACTTCCGTGGTGCTGAAGCCTGCAGCCGTGACTCGATCACAGATGGCCGGGGCGATGAAGTCCGACTGGATGACTGCCGGAAACAGCTCAGCACGCGTTATCTTCCGGCGTGCGATGTCGTCAGCGACGCTGGCTTCTTACTGCGCAAACAAGTCACCCCAAGTAGTGCCCCATAGAGTGGT
>NZ_JAALDW010000349.1:2506-7727 GCF_014145055.1 Dietzia sp. DQ11-38-2 | reverse complement strand
CGGGTCGCCGGCGGTTCCGTGCTCCGTCGTCGGGGCACGGGTGGATCAGCGGGTCCGGGGAACCCTGCGTACCTCCACGCCGCCCATGAGCGCGAGCCCCGTGACCCGCACGACCGGGGCGCCCGGAGAGGCCTGCCGCACCGGGCGGGGGTCGGGCTTCCACCTGCCGGCCTCCTCGCCGAATCCGCCCATCAGACCGAGGCCCTCGACCACGACGTGGATGTCGTCCGGCACGTAGATCTCGACCCCGCCCATGATCGCGAACGCGCGGATCGTGGTCTCGTGCGCCTGCAGAGAGGCCTGGCGCAGGTCCAGTTCGACCCCGCCCATCACGGCGAACGCCGTGTGCTCGGCGGGAACCGTCCACGCGCCCTTGCGTTCGCATCCGCCCATGAACGCCAGTGACGACGACGGACCGGTTCCACCGGTGACCCTCCTCGCGGGCGCCTCATCGTGATGGACCCCGGGCCGGGACCCGCCGTCGCCGCGGGCGGGGGAGAGGTCGCGGGTGAGCTCGGCCAGGTCGGACTGGAACAGTGCCCCGTACGCCTTGGTGGTGCGCTCGTCGAACTCCGCCAGGGTCAACCGCCCCTCCGAGTAGGACTGCTGGAGAAATCTCGCCGTCGCCTCCCGCTCGTGGTCCGAGGCGCGGATCGACGGGAGTTCGGGGCCGTGATCGTCGCGCGCGTCGTCCATGCTTCGAGAGTAAGCCCTGACACACCTGGGCGGGAACCGAGTGGGAGGAACCCGCGATGCGGACCACGGCAGGCACACTGGAGCACATGATCGAGGTACGCAATCTCACCAAACGCTTCGGCGCCGCTACGGCGGTCGAGGACCTCAGCTTCGTGGTGCGGCCTGGCGTCGTCACCGGATTCCTCGGCCCGAACGGTGCCGGGAAGTCCACCACGATGAGGATGATCGTCGGTCTGGACACCCCCACGTCGGGTGAGGCGCTGATCAACGGCCAGCCGTACCGGAGGCTCGCGGATCCCATCCGCACCGTCGGGTGCCTGCTCGACGCGTCGTGGACCCACGCCAACCGGTCCGCGCGATCGCACCTGAGGATGATCGCCGCCGCGGGCGGACTGCCCGACAGCCGCGTCGACGAGGTGCTGTCACTGGTCGGCCTGACCGAGGTGGCCGGCCGCAAGGTGGGTGGCTACTCCCTGGGCATGCGGCAACGGCTCGGTCTGGCCACCGCCATGCTCGGCGATCCCGAGGTGTTGCTGTTCGACGAACCGGTCAACGGACTCGACCCCGAGGGAATCCTCTGGATCCGCCGTTTCATGCACGCCCGGGCCGCCGAGGGCCGGACGGTGCTCGTCTCTAGCCATCTGTTGTCGGAGATGGCTCAGACGGCCCAGGATCTCGTCGTCATCGGCCGGGGGGTCCTCCGCGCCCAGACGTCCGTCGAGGAGTTCCTCTCCGCCGCGCGGTCATCGGTCCTGCTCCGGACGCCGCACGTCGAGGAGTTCACGGCCGCGGCCCGGGAGGAGGGGATCAACGCCACCTTCGACCCCGCGGAGGGGGTGTTCCTCATCGAGGGGCTGCCGGCACCCCGGGTCGGTGACCTCGCCGCGAGCCTGGGTATCACCGTCCACGAACTGCACGAGAAGCGGGCGTCGCTCGAGGAGGCCTTCATGGCGCTCACCGACCAGGACGTCGAGTACCACGGTCAGGAGACCACCCGATGAACCTGTTGAAGTCCGAGTGGATCAAGGCCACCACCACCAAGAGCGCCTACTGGCTCTACGGGCTGGGAGTCGTGCTCGCCGTCGGCCTCGCCGCGATCATCGGCCAGTTCGAGCAGACCTCGTCCGGGGAGCCGGTGGCCGGGGCGCCCGGCGGCGGAAGCGACCCGCTGTTCGCGATACTGGGGGTCAGCGCGTTCACGGTGATCCTGGCGTGGATCGCCGCGATCGTCGCCGTGACCGGCGAGTACCGGTTCCACACGAACAAGGCCACGTTCCTGGCCACGCCGTCGCGGTGGCCTGCCATAGTGGCCAAGACGGTGCTGTTCACGGTGCTGTCCATGGTCGTGACCGCGGTCGCTGTGGTGATCGCGATGCTGGTGGCGGGCGCACTGTCCGGACTGGACTCGTGGACCCCGTTCTCCGGCGACGGCCTGAGATACCTCGTGCGGTTCCCCGTCTACGCCGCACTGGGCACCCTCGCCGTGATGGGCCTGGCGCACATCATGCGCAACGCCGCCGGCACCATCTCGTTGTTCCTGGTGTGGACGCTGGCCCTCGAGGGCATGGTCTCGCTGATCCCCCGGGTGGGGCAGGACATCGCCGCCTGGATGCCGTTCGCCAACGGCGACTACTGGACCCAGGGCGAGTCCGTCCGCGGGTTCATCACGTGGGGCGAATGGCCGGCCTTCGCCTGGTACGCCGGGGTCTGCGTGGCGTTGTGGGCGCTGGGCCTCGTCATCACCCTGCGCCGCGACGCCTGAGGGGACGTGCCGCGTGAGACGTGTGACGCCGCCGCGTCACACGTCTCACGGGCGGGTCGGCCCGTCAGCCTCCACTGATCGGTAGATACACCCGGGAGCCGTGTTCGGCGAACTCCGCCGACTTCTCGGCCATCCCCGCCTCGATCGCCTCGACCGAGTCCAGTCCGTGCTCGGCGGCGTAGTCCCGGATGTCCTGCGATATCCGCATGGAGCAGAATCTGGGACCGCACATCGAGCAGAAGTGGGCCGTCTTGGCCGGTTCGGCGGGCAGCGTCGCATCGTGGTAGGCCAGCGCGGTGTCGGGGTCGAGGGCCAGGGCGAACTGGTCCCGCCAGCGGAACTCGAACCGCGCGGTGCTCAGCGCGTCGTCCCTCGCCTGCGCGCCCGGATGGCCCTTGGCCAGGTCCGCCGCGTGCGCGGCGATCTTGTAGGTGATCACGCCGGTCTTGACGTCGTCGCGATCGGGCAGGCCCAGGTGCTCCTTGGGGGTGACGTAGCAGAGCATCGCCGTGCCCGCCTCGGCGATCCGCGCGGCCCCGATGGCGGAGGTGATGTGGTCGTAGCCCGGAGCGATGTCCGTGGCCAGCGGCCCCAGTGTGTAGAAGGGCGCCTCCTCGCACCACTCCTCCTCCAGGCGCACGTTCTCCACGATCATGTGCATCGGCACGTGTCCCGGGCCCTCGATCATCACCTGGACGCCGTGGCGCTTGGCGATCCGGGTGAGTTCACCCAGCGTTCGGAGCTCGGCGAACTGCGCCTCGTCGTTGGCGTCGGCGATCGACCCGGGCCTCAGGCCGTCCCCGAGGGAGAACGTCACGTCGTACGTCGCGAGGATCTCGCACAGCTCACTGAAGTGGGTGTAGAGGAAGGACTCGCGGTGGTGTGCCAGGCACCACGCGGCCATGATCGATCCCCCGCGCGACACGATCCCGGTGACGCGCGTGGCGGCGAGCGGGACGTACCGCAGGAGCACCCCGGCGTGGACGGTCATGTAGTCCACTCCCTGTTCGCACTGCTCGATGACGGTGTCCCGATAGAGCTCCCAGGTCAGCGCCGTCGGGTCGCCGCCCACTTTCTCCAGTGCCTGGTAGATCGGCACGGTGCCCACGGGGACGGGCGAGTTGCGCAGGATCCACTCGCGGGTCTCGTGGATGTCCCGCCCGGTGGACAGGTCCATGATGGTGTCCGCGCCCCACCGGGATGCCCACACCATCTTCTCGACCTCCTCCGCGATCGAACTGGTGACCGCGGAGTTGCCGATGTTGGCGTTGATCTTGGTGACAAAGCGCTTGCCGATGATCATCGGTTCGCTCTCCGGGTGGCGGTGATTGGCCGGGATGACGGCGCGGCCGGCGGCCACCTCGGATCGCACGAGCTCCACGTCGATTCCCTCGCGCGCGGCGATGAAGCGCATCTCCGGGGTGATGTGACCCGCGCGGGCCCAGGCCAGCTGGGTTCGTACCGGCGTGGAGTCCTCCGACGAGGCGGGCACGGCCTCCGGGTGCGTCCACTCGTCGCGGGTGGGTGGTAGGCCGGAGCCGAGGTCGTGGCACTCGCCGGCGTCGGCGTACCCGGTGTACGGGCCGGAGGTGTCGTAGACGTCGAACGACGTGCCGTTGGTCAGGGCGATCCGGCGGACGGGCACGCGCAGCGTGCCGCCCTCCGCCGGGATCTCGAGGTACGACTTGCTGCTGGAGTGGATCGGGCCGCAGGTCACGGACTCGATCGAGGTGGACTCTGCGCTGGGGGTGGACGTGTGTGTGCCCATGATGCTCACTGCTCCCTACGCCGGCATGACCCGGACAGGTTCTACGGTCGACGGCCCGGCCGGCCGTCCTCTCAGCCCGCGCTCCGAAGCGGACTCCCGTGGGGACGAGTATGAAATTGTGCCGGGCGAGCGTACCCCGGCGAGTAGCATCGGGTGTGGAACACACCCTGCCGAAGGAGTCCCATGTCCCGAGTGGAGTCACTGGTGCTGGTCCACAACACCGATAGAGACCGGTTCGAACTGTGGGACGGCGAGACCTTCATGGGTCTGGTGGGGTACGAGAAGGACGGCGACGTCTACATCCTTCTCCACACCGTTATCGAGGAGCATTTCGGACAGCAGGGCATCGCTCGACTGCTGGTCAGTCTGGTCCTCACCCGGATGCGTCTGGACGGGCACAAGATCCGCCCGGTGTGCAGCTACGTCCGCCGGTTCCTCGTCCGATTCCCCGAGTACCAGCTCCTCGTGGCCCCCCGCTGACCCGGGAAGGGTGTTTCAGGGAGCCCACGTTCGGGGATACGATTCGGGCATGACGAATCCGAGCTACCCCGGTTCCTCCTCCGACTCCCCGTACGGGGCCGGCCAGACCCCCGGGCAGGAGTCCGGTTACTGGCAGGACCAGAGCTATGGCCAGGGCCCGACATACGGGCAGGGCGCGTCGTCGTATGGCCAGCACCCGGGTTACGGGGCCCAGACCCCCGGGGGGTTCACCGGGTCCCCCGGAGCCGCACGGCCGGGCCCCCCGTCGAACATCGGTTGGGCGGTGGCCTCGATCCTGTTCTTCTGGCCGCTCGCATTCGTCGCGATGACCCGGGCCTCGGACGTCTACCCGCTGTGGGCGGCCGGTCACCATGCGGAGGCCGAAGCGGCGAGCGCGTCAGCCAAGAAGCTCGGCCTCATCTCGCTCGGCCTCTTCGCCCTGCTTATCGTGCTCTACTTCGCCTTCATCTTTGCCATGATCGGGCTGAGCGCCAGCGGGTTCTGACCTGCGGGCG
>NZ_JAALDW010000349.1:0-2485 GCF_014145055.1 Dietzia sp. DQ11-38-2 | reverse complement strand
TGGGCCGTTCCCGCCACGGCGGGTGCTCTCGCTCAGGCGAGGCCCAGACGCGGCGCCTCGATGGCCGGGCAGGCGTCCATCACCACGTCCAGCCCCGCATCGGCAGCGCGCTGGGCCGCGGCCTCGTCTATCACACCCAGCTGGAGCCAGACCGCCTTCGCGCCCCGGGCGATCGCCTGGTCCACGACGTCGCCCGCGAGCGCCGAGTTGACAAAGACGTCGACCACATCGATCTCCCCGGGTACCGACGCGAGATCCGGGTATCCCTGCTGACCGTGGACCGTCTCAGCCCTGGGATGAACCGGCACTATCTCGTGACCCAGGTTGCGGACATAGGCGGCGATCCTGTGCGCGGTCCGTCCGGTGTTCGCCGACAGGCCCACGACCGCCCAGCGCCCGCGGTCCGAGAGCAGACGTCTGACAACGGCCGGATCATTGGTGTGACTCATACCCGGTGCAATGCGCGCCGGTGCCCGGACATTCCCGACGGGTCGTGTGCGCGGGTGCGTCCTTCGCGGGCTCAGTCAGTCCCCGACGGCGTCCCTGGCGCGGCGGACGATCTTCGGGTCAGGGTCGAACACCACCTGGGGGTCCTTCTCCGGATAGTCGAACTGGTGGAGGAAGTGGCGCATGGCGTTGATGCGCGCCCGCTTCTTGTCGTTGGACTTGATGGTGATCCAGGGGGCCCAGTCGGTGTCGGTGCGCCGGAACATCTCCTCCTTGGCGGCGGTGTACAGGTCCCACTTGTCGAGTGATTCCAGGTCCATCGGGGAGAGCTTCCACCGACGGACCGGGTCGAGCTGCCGGATCGCGAACCGGGTCTTCTGCTCCTCCTTGGTGACGGAGAACCAGAACTTCGTCAGGCCGATGCCCGAGTCCACCAACATCTTCTCGAACATGGGCGCCTGCTCCATGAACGTGGAGTACTGGGCGTCCGTGCAGAACCCCATCACCCGCTCGACACCGGCCCGGTTGTACCAGGAGCGATCGAACATGACCAGCTCGCCGCGGGTGGGCAGGTGGCTGATGTAGCGCTGGAAGTACCACTGGTACAGCTCGGTCTCGGTGGGTTTGATCAGCGCGACCACCCGGGCCTGCCGGACGTTGATGTACTCGGTGAACCGCTTGATGGTCCCGCCCTTGCCGGCGGCGTCCCGGCCCTCGAACACGATCACGTGCCGGTGGCCCGACTCGGCCTGCCAGTTCTGGAACTTGAGCAGCTCGATCTGCAGGAGGTACTTCTCCACCTCGTACTGGTTGCGGTCCATCCGATGGTCGTACGGGTAGTTCTCCCGCCAGGTGTCCACGGCCCTGCCGTCGATGTCGATGAGGTCGGGGTCCTCACCGTGGTCGTCGCGCACGGTGAAGCCCTCGGCGCGCAGGCGGTCGATGTAGTGACGGAGTTGGAACGTGGACATCGGTGCGGGCTCCTCGTGGTGGGCCGGGTCGCGGTGCTAGTCGAGGTCTACGACGACCGGGGCGTGGTCGGAGGCGCCCTTGCCCTTGCGTTCCTCGCGGTCGATGAACGCGCCGGTCACCCGCGATGCGAGTTCCGGCGAGTGCAGCTGGAAGTCGATGCGCATGCCCTGCTTCTTGGGGAAGCGTAACTGGGTGTAGTCCCAGTAGGTGTAGACGCCGGGGCCCGGGGTGAACTCGCGGGTGACCTCGCGAAAGCCCGCCCCGTCGAAGGCCGCGAAGGCCTGGCGTTCGGGCTCGGAGACGTGGGTCTTGCCGGTGAAGACCTCCATGTCCCACACGTCCTCGTCGTGCGGTGCCACGTTCCAGTCGCCCACCAACGCCACCTGCGCGGCCGGGTCGGCAGCGAGTTCGGCGGAGGCGTGGTCGCGGAGCCGGGCCAGCCACTCGAGCTTGTAGGTGTAGTGAGGGTCCGCCAGTTCACGGCCGTTGGGGACGTAGAGACTGTAGACGCGGACGCCGTCGCACACCGCGGAGATGGCGCGCGCCTCCGGATCCTGGGTGACCTCGGGGTCCTTGTGGAAACCGGGCATGTCGTCGAAGCCCAACCGGACGTCGTCGAGCCCCACCCGCGAGGCCACGGCCACGCCGTTCCACTGGCTCAAGCCGTGGTGGGCGACCTGGTATCCCAGCTCCTCGAACGCCTCGTGCGGGAACTGGTCGTCCTTGCACTTGGTCTCCTGCATGGCCAGCACGTCGACGTCCGAGCGTTCCAGCCAGGCCGTGACGCGGTCCCGTCGAGCTCTGATCGAGTTGACATTCCAGGTGGCCAGGCGCATGGCGAGCAGTCTATTACCCGGCGTCGGATCGCGTGGACCGCGGAGTGGAACCCTCGACGACGACGAGGTGACGCATCGAATGGTGCGGGGCCAGTCCGAGCTTGGCCCACAGCCCGCGGCCGGCCGCGTTGTCGGCGAAGACGTGGAGGTGGCACTCCTCGGCGCCCAGCGACCGGCCCCACCCGACGAGCGCGCCGGTGACGACCTCGGCCAGCCCGCGTCGGCGGTGG
>NZ_JAALDW010000348.1:0-1356 GCF_014145055.1 Dietzia sp. DQ11-38-2 | reverse complement strand
TCCCACTCGGCGAGCGGCTCGGCCTCCTCGCCGGTGGCCTTGCCGGCCTGGGAGCGGGCCTTGAGACCCTCGGCGACGGCGGAGGCGATGACCCGGGTCAGGACGCTGACCGAACGGATCGCGTCGTCGTTGGCCGGGATCGGGTAGTCCACCAGGTCGGGATCACAGTTCGTGTCGAGCAGGGCGACGACCGGGATGTTGAGCTTGCGTGCCTCGCCGACCGCGATGTGCTCCTTGTTGGTGTCGACGATCCACACGACGGACGGCACCTTGGTCATGTCGCGCATACCGCCGAGGGTGCGCGCCAGCTTGGTCATCTCACGCGTGAGCATGAGAATCTCCTTCTTGGTGCGGCCCTCGAACCCGCCCGACTGCTCCATCGCCTCGAGCTCCTTGAGGCGGATGAGGCGCTGGTGCACGGTCTGGAAGTTGGTGAGCATGCCGCCCAGCCACCGCTGGTTGACGTACGGCATACCGACCTTGGCGGCCTCCTCGGCGATGGCCTCCTGGGCCTGCTTCTTGGTGCCGACGAACAGGACGGTGCCACCGTGGGCGACGGTCTCCTTGACGAACTCGTACGCCTGGTCGATGTACGTCAGGGTCTGCTGCAGGTCGATGATGTAGATGCCGTTGCGGTCGGTGAAGATGAACCGCCGCATCTTCGGGTTCCAGCGACGGGTCTGGTGGCCGAAGTGGGCACCTGCGTCGAGCAGCTGCTTCATGGAGATGACTGCCATGATGGGTTGAGGGCTCGTCCGGCTTGGAAGCAGCCGGACCGCGAGGCCCTCGTCCTCGCTTTCTGTGTATCGGGTTACGCCCGTGAGACCGGGTGGTCTCGGGCCCTGGTGTCCGCACCGGACCGAACCCCTGACGAGCAGGGGCACCTACAGGTCCGCTGTCCGGTATGGCCGGGGCTGCTCGCCCCGGGTCCGGATGCCCCCTCCGTGGAGAGCGCAGGACACGCGAAGTCAATCGACGTCAGTCGACCGCGTCGAAAATCATAACCCGCCTGCGCCCGCACTCCAACACACCGTCACCGGTCGCCCCTTCTGTGGAGCGTCCTCCGCACCTTCCACAGCACGGCCGACGGGCGGGCCTCACCCGAGCCCGACGGGTGTACTCACACCATGGGATCCACGAGTCCGGCCACCGCGACGACACCTGCACGCCCGGCCCGGGCGTCCACTGTCGTGTCCGCAGCGGCAGTGGTGGCAGTGGTCGGGCTGCTGGTCGTGGCCCCCCGGGCCGCGGCGGTCCCGGAACCACCGCGCCGGGATCTGAGGGGGCCGCTTCCCGGGCCGGTGTCGGCGGTCAGGCCCTTCGACCCTCCCGCTCAGCGATGGCTGTCGGGGCACC
>NZ_JAALDW010000347.1:3782-7248 GCF_014145055.1 Dietzia sp. DQ11-38-2 | reverse complement strand
CGGGCGGCCGCGTGCTCCCCGGCTTCGCGGACCCGGGTCGCCTCAGCCGCCACCGCGACCCGTTCGAAGGCCACCAGGGCCGCCGCGACCGGCCCCACCTCCGCTCCTGATCCCGCCATCGGTCCCGCCCCCTCTCGAGCCCGTGGGTACGGGCCGCTCGAGTAGTGACGCTAGGGGGGAGGGTCGGGCCGGGTCAGGCCCCTCAGAGGGGCGGTGGATAGATCGGACGACCATCCACAGGCTCAGTCCAGGTCGGGGTTCTCGGCGTACCGATCTCCGACGTACATCCGGAGCAGTACCGCGACCATGCCCGCGCCGAACAGCCCCGTACCGCCGAGGAGCAGACCCTCCGGCATCCGCTGGTCGGGCGACTCGGAGGCGATCACGATCCCCACCTGCATCGCCACCAGGAGCGCGAGTGTGACCACCACGATCAGCCACAGGTCCTCACGGACCAGTCGCTCGAACCTGCGCAACCTCGGGGCGGTCGACGTCCACCACTGCTTGTTTGGCCCGTTGATGAGTTCCGGTGCCCGCATGACGAGCAACGACGTGAGCGGGATCAACGCCAACACGGTGAGCGGCAGCACCCCCGAGAACGCCAACGCCCCGGCCTTGCCGGACCACCCGTCAGCCCGCCCTCCGGAACCGAAATGGATCGGGACCCGCTCGGGGAGCACCATCGCCTGCCAGGCGAGCACCGCCAGCCAGATCAGCAGGGTGGACACGACGAGTGCCGGATCCACGGACCGGACGGCTCCCTGGGCAGCCCGCGGGCCTCGTCGGCGACCGAGTTCGTCGTCGTCATCTCACCAGCCTGCCGAACCGACGGCTGCGCCCCCGCACGTCCTACCTCACCACCGTCACGCGGGAGGCGGCCTCGCGGGCCCGTTCCCGCGCGGTCTCCACGTCCTCGGCGGTCGCCACGGCCACTCCCATACGGCGGAACTCGCTGGCCGAGGGCTTGCCGAACAGTCGCAGATCCGATTCCGGGACCGCGAGCGCACGGGCCACGCCCTCGAACCCCACGCCCTCGACCACACCGCTCGAGCCGCCCTCGGGGTCACCCTCAGGATCGTGCGCGATGCCGGCGCCGCCGTAGATCACCGCAGACGCTCCCGGGCTGGACATCGTGGTGACCACGGGCAGACCCAGGACGGCGCGGGCGTGCATGTCGAACTCGCTGAGCACCTGGCTGCGCAGCGTCACCAGGCCGGTGTCGTGCGGCCGCGGGCTGACCTCGGAGAAGTAGACGTCGACGCCCTGCACGAACAGTTCCACCCCGAACACCCCGACGCCACCGAGTGCGCCGGTCACGCGCGCCGCGACCGAGCGCGCCGAATCGTAGGCGTCCTGGGTCATGGCCTGGGGCTGCCACGACTCGACGTAGTCCCCGCGCTCCTGACGGTGACCGATCGGCTCGCAGAAATCCGTTCGGATCGCTCCGGTGGCCGGGTCCACGCTGCGGACGGTGAGCAGGGTGATCTCGTACTCGAAGTCCACGAACGACTCCACGATCACCCGCGCCCCCGTCACCCGCGCACCCGACTGCGCGTAGGCCCAGGCGGCCTCCACGTCCTCGGGGCCGTGGAGGGAGGACTGCCCCTTTCCCGACGACGACATCGTGGGCTTGACCAGGCACGGGAACCCGATCCGGTCGCATGCCTCCTGCAACTCCTCCAGCGACGAGGCGAACGCGTAGCGACTCGTGGGCAGGCCCAGCTCCTCGGCGGCCAGGCGCCGGATCCCCTCACGGTCCATGGTCAGCTGCACTGCGCGGGCCGTGGGGACGACTCGCGCCAGCCCGTCCTGTTCGATCTGCGCCAACGCGGCGGTGGCGATGGCCTCGATCTCCGGCAGGATCACGTGCGGCTTCTCGAGCTCCACCACCCGCCGCACCTCGCCTGAGTCGGTCATGTCGATCGTGTGGCTGCGGTGGGCGACCTGGTGGGCGGGGGCGCCGGAGTACCGGTCCACCGCGATCACCTCGACACCCAGGCGCTGCAGCGCAATGGTGACCTCTTTGCCCAGCTCGCCCGAGCCCAGGAGCATCACGCGCGTCGCGCCGGGACTCCCCGGCGTGCCGAGGCGGTCGACGACTGGCGGGGCGAGGGGATCGTGCGCTGCGGTCATGGCGCCCACGCTAGTAGAGGCCCGCCGACGCGGGTCCTTTCGCATGCTCCCCGGCTCACGCGGATCGGCAGGCGATACCGTGTGTGCAACGCCACACGAAAGGGCACACCTGTGACCACTGCCTCCCCCGGCCCCCTGGCCGGCATCCGCGTCGTCGAACTCAACGGCATCGGCCCCGGCCCCCACGCCTGCATGATGCTCGCCGATCTGGGCGCCGACGTCGTGACCGTCATGCGTCCCGGCGAACTCGCCACCCAGGTCGGCGGCTGGGCGCACATCACCCGGCGCGGCCGGACCGTGGTGGAGGCGAACCTCAAGAGCGACGACGGGTTGGCGCAGGTCCGCGGTCTGATCGCCAAGGCCGACGTGCTGGTCGAGGGCTTCCGGCCCGGGGTGACCGAACGTATGGGACTCGGCCCCGACGAGTGCCTCGAGCTCAACCCGCGGCTCGTCTACGCACGGATGACCGGGTGGGGTCAGCACGGCCCGCTCGCCCACACGGCCGGTCACGACCTCAACTACATCTCGCTCACCGGTCACCTCAACGCCACCGCCCGCAAGGGCGAGCGCCCGGTGCCTCCGCTCAACCTGGTCGGCGACTTCGGCGGTGGGTCGATGTTCCTCGTCCAGGGCATCCTCGCCGCCATCATCGAACGCGCCACCTCGGGCAGCGGCCAGGTCATCGACGCCGCGATGACCGACGGCGCCTCCGTACTGGGCCAGTTCCAGTGGGCCATGCGCGCACGGGACCAGTGGTCGGACGTCGCCGGGACGAACATGCTCGACACCGGGTTCCCGTTCTACGATGTCTACACCTGCTCCGACGGCAAGTTCATGGCAGTGGGCTGTCTGGAGCCGCAGTTCTATGCGGAGTTCGCCCGGCTGCTCGGCATCGACGGCGACGGCATGCCCGGCCAGTTCGACATGGATCGTTGGGACGAGTTGCGGGAGATCATCGCCGCCACGTTCGCCGAGAAGCCCCGCGACGAGTGGGCCGAGCTCTTCTACGGCACCGACGCCTGCACGACCCCGGTGCTGACCTACACGGAGGCGCTGTCCCATCCCCACATGACGGCGAGGGAGACCTTCGTCGAGGTCGGCGGGGACTTGGGGCCCGCGCCCGCGCCGCGGTTCTCGCGTACCCCTGCGCCCGCCGTCCCGGCCGCGCCGCCGCGTGAGGTGACCGCGATCGATCAGGTCTGGGCCTGAGCATGGGCGAGCCGGGGGCCACGTCTCACTCTCCGGGCAGTGGCTCCCGGGTGGCCGGTATGACCCTGGCCGTGGACCCGGCCTCAGCGGAGCCGCCGTTCCGCCAGCTCAAAGGGCAGATCGT
>NZ_JAALDW010000347.1:0-3710 GCF_014145055.1 Dietzia sp. DQ11-38-2 | reverse complement strand
CGGAGGAGGTCGGGGTCTCCACCGCGACGGCCGCGAAGGTCTATCGCGAACTCGAGGAGTCGGGCGTGTTGGAGGGTCGCGGCCGCTCGGGAACGTTCGTCTCCGCCGCTGACCTGCCCGGGGCGGTGCTGACCCGGGCCGCGGAGGAGTTCGCAGAGCGGGCCGCGGGGGCGGGATTCGACGTCGAGGACGCCGCGGACGCGGTCCGCAACGCCTTCCGGCACCTGCGCTGACCGCCCGGGGCGATTCGGCCCGATTCGGCGCGATCCTGGACGCATCGGCCGAGTAGACCTCTCGCAGAACGTGACCCCGCTTCACAGAAGGCGATGGGGTTCCAGCGAATGCGATCGGCGTGCAGTGGCTGGCATCGGAGTTCACTGGGGGCGACCCGGTCGACCGGGTTGCTCCCACCCTTGCTTCTCGAATGCCCCGTGGACGAATCGGGTGAGCGTCCGCGGAGTGTTCAGCAGCCCTTGCGTCACTCGCCTCACCTCCCATCCGAGGGACGCCAGGCGCAGCATCGCCACGGAGTCCGCGTCTCGACGGGCTCTGGTCAGGTGTTCGTGGCCGTCATACTGCAATCCGACCTTCCACTTGCGGTTTGCCGGGTCGAGCCGCGACACCAGTCCTCCGAATCGCGACCGAGCGCATTCGGCGAAAACTGGTCTCAATCCGGGAATCGTCGGCGAGTTCTGAGATGGTCCCACTCGGCCGACACCTCCAGGAACGCGCTGCATTTCCGGCTCGCGAGGGTGTGGGGCATTCCCCGGACCAGTCCGGCAGGCCCATAGGTAATGCCGAACGGCCGCGCCGCGATAGTGGGGGCATGATCACGAGAACCGCCACCGCTGCCACCGCTCTCGCCCTGGCCGCTGCCACCACCGTCGCCGTCGCCCCCGCTCACGCCGGACCTGCGCCGGAAGGCCACGTCGCCTACGTCGCGCAGGCGTCGGGTTCCGCAGACGGCGGCTCGTTGGACAACCCGATCATCGGAGCCGGGCTGCTCATCATCGCGGGGCTTGGTGTCTCGGCGGTTCTGGCCATCGGCGCGGGGGTGGCGGGTGGCGCATTCGAACTCCCACCCTTCCCGGGCCTGCCGTCGTGAACTGACGACATCACCCAGCACCGCCCCCGGCTCCACGAGGTGGCCGGGGGCGGTGCTGGGTATGGACGGTTCGCTCAGCTCCCGAGCGAACCCGTCGTCCGGGCCACGGAACCAGAGCTTCCGAGGCCGGCCAGAGCGGAATCCAACGAACCGAGACCGGCCGGGACACCGGCCCCAGCAGAGATCTCCATCTCGATGTACTCGTCGCCCGCAGAGCAGATCGCGAGAGCGGACGGAGTGAAGGACCCGTCGGTGAGCGTGGCGTTCGTATCGTAGAAGCCAGGCGACAACGTGGCGGTTTCCCCGTCTTCGACACCGCCCGTGAAGAGGCCGAGCTGCCCGTTCACCAGCGCCTCGGTCACCTTCGCCTCCAGTGCCGGGGGCGGTGACGCATCCGGATCCTGTGTCCGCAAGACGGCGTACATCTCCGACAGCAGACTGCCCGGCCCGCCGTACGCGATACAGAACAGATCCTGGCCGGACCTGTTGGTGTAGGAGATCTCGGTGTTCGCGCCCTTGCCACTGACGCTCACGCTGCTCGGGCTGTCGAGTACGGGATCGGCGCCTTGGGCCCCGGCCACTCCGGCCCCGGCGAGGACGGTGGCAGAGGCGACGGCTGTGGCTGCGGCGGCGACGCCGAACCTGGTGAGAGTGCGCATATGGTGCTCCGATCGGGAGAGGAAGCGACCGGCCGGTCGCCTGACTCCGACTTCACCTCAACGGCTCAGAAAGCACTATCGGACGAACACACGACATGTGTCATTCGTTCACATGAAACCGATTCACAACGTACACAACGGGCTCACCCGCCCCACGCGAGCAACGAGAAGAGCGTCCCGCGCACCCGCCTATCGGCCAATGCGTTCGGGGCGCTCTTCTCGACGTGGTGGTCGATCGACTCAGCCCAGGATGTCGCGCCGCACCACGTTCTCGTCGCGGCCCGGCCCCACTCCGATGTACGACATGTGGCAGCCGGCCAGCTCCTCGAGCCGCAGCACGTAGTCGCGGGCCTCCGGCGGCAGATCACCGAACTCGCGCGCACCGCGGATGTCGTCCTCCCAGCCGGGCATGGTCTCGTAGATCGGCGTCGCGTGATGGAAATCGGTCTGCGACATGGGCATCTCGTCGTGCCGCACGCCGTCGACGTCGTAGGCCACGCAGATCGGGATCTCGCCGATGCCGGTGAGCACGTCGAGCTTGGTGAGGAAGTAATCGGTGAAGCCGTTGACGCGCGCGGCATAGCGGGCGATCACGGCGTCGTACCACCCGCAACGTCGGGTGCGACCGGTGTTGACGCCCACCTCACCACCGGTGACCTGCAGGTACTCACCCCACTTGTCAAAGAGCTCGGTGGGGAACGGGCCTGCGCCCACGCGCGTGGTGTACGCCTTGACGATGCCCAGCGAGTGCGTGATCTTGGTGGGGCCGACGCCCGACCCCACGCAGGCGCCGCCGGCGGTGGGGTTGGACGAGGTGACGAACGGATAGGTGCCGTGGTCGACGTCCAGCATGGTGGCCTGGCCGCCTTCCATGAGAACGGATTCGCCGCGCTCCAGGGCCTGGTTGAGCATGAGGGCGGTGTCGCTGACCATGGGACGGAGCCGGTCGGCGTAGCCGAGGAAGTACTCGACCATCTCCTCGACCTCGACCGCCCGGCGGTTGTAGATCTTGACGAAGATCTGGTTCTTGAGGTGCAGCGCGCCCTCGATCTTCTGCCGCAGGATGGATTCGTCGAAGACGTCCTGCACGCGGATCCCCACCCGCGAGACCTTGTCCGCGTAGGTGGGGCCGATGCCTCGACCGGTGGTCCCGATGGCCTTCTTGCCCAGGAACCGCTCGGTCACCTTGTCCAGCGCCTGGTGATACGGGGCCACCAGGTGGGCGTCGGCGGAGATGCGTAGCCGCGAGGTGTCGGCGCCGCGGGCCTCGAGGCCGTCGATCTCCTCGAACAGCGCCTCGAGGTTGACCACCACACCGTTGCCGATCACCGGCACGGCCGTGGGCGAGAGGATGCCGGCGGGCAGGAGCTTGAGCTCGTACTTCTCGCCACCCACCACCACGGTGTGCCCGGCGTTGTTGCCGCCGTTGGGCTTGACCACGTACTCGACGCGGCCACCGAGGATGTCGGTGGCCTTACCCTTGCCCTCGTCGCCCCACTGGGCGCCGATCAGGACGATCGCTGGCATGGTTCGCTTTCACCTCGAAAAGTGTCGTCATTCGGTGAGGGACGAAAACCGGCCCGCAGGCGGTGACTCCGCGCACACCAACGGACCAAGGTACCTGGTCCCGCCTCGGTTACCCTAGTCGGTCAGTCCGACACCCTCCGGAAGCTCACCGGCGCTCCCGGCAGGAGCTGGGTCAAGGCGTCCGAGGACCGCGAGGTGAGCACCCCGATCACCGGGTACCCGCCCGTGACGGGGTGATCGGGCCCGAACACGACGGGCGCCCCGTCCGCCGGGATCTGCACGGCGCCGCGGACCATCCCCTCGCTGGGGATCTCCCCGGTGCTCGACCGGGGGACGGGTCCGGCGGGGTCGATGCGCACCCCGACCCGGTCCGCGTGCGCGCTGACGTGCCCGGTCTCCGCCAGAACCCGCCACGCGGC
>NZ_JAALDW010000035.1:0-16442 GCF_014145055.1 Dietzia sp. DQ11-38-2 | reverse complement strand
GGCGCGCCGCCTGGCCGCGGCCGCGACGGTCTCGGCGCCGGCGATCGCGAAGCGCGCGGACACGCCGGAGGACTGGTTGACCGACTCCGAGGTCCGCAGTTCGCGCGTGAACCGGGCGAGCAGTTCCATCACGGCGTCCGGAACCTCCGCGGTGAGCTCCGCCTCCTGGCGCACGACCTCGATCTCGTCGGACAGGTCCAGCGGGTAGTGCGTGCGGATCTCGGCGCCGAACCGATCCTTGAGCGGGGTGATGATGCGTCCGCGGTTGGTGTAGTCCTCCGGGTTCGCCGAGGCCACCACCAGGACGTCGAGGGGAAGACGCAGGACGTACCCGCGGATCTGGACGTCCCGCTCCTCCATGACGTTGAGCAGCGCCACCTGGATGCGCTCGGCCAGGTCGGGGAGTTCGTTGAGCGCCACGATCCCGCGGTTCGCGCGGGGTACCAGACCGTAGTGGATCGTCTCCGGGTCGCCGAGGCGCCGTCCCTCCGCCACCCGCATCGGGTCGACGTCGCCGATCATGTCCGCCACGGAGGTGTCCGGGGTCGAGAGCTTCTCGACGTAGCGCTCGGTCCGGTGCCGCCAGTCGATCGCCAGTGAGTCCCCCTCGCGGGCGATCCGCTCCCGCGTCGCCGAGGTGATCGGAGCGAGTGGGTCCTCCCCCAGCTCGGATCCCGCGACGACGGGCGACCACTCGTCGAGCAGGCCCACCAGGGTGCGCAGCAGGCGTGTCTTGCCCTGCCCGCGCTCGCCCAGCAGGACGATGTCGTGACCGGCGATGACCGCCCTCTCGAGTTGCGGGATGACCGTCGTGTCGAAACCGTGCATCCCCGGCCAGGGATCGCGGCCCGCGGCCAGTCCGGCGAGGAGGTTCTCGCGCATCTCCTCGCGCATGCTGCGGCTGGTGTACCCCGCGGCGCGCAGGTCGCCGAGGGTCTGGACGTCCGGCTTGTCGCTCACGGGGCCCACGGTAGTCCTCCTCGCGGCCCCGTGCCCCGACCCGAGCCGGGCCTGGGTCGGCGGGGATGGGGTGCGACAGGGTGTCGAGGTCGGGATTCAGTCCTCGATCGGCACCCGGTGGTCGCTCGCGATCGACACCCTGTTGAACGCGTTGATCAGGACGATCGACCACTCCAGCGCCGAGAGCTGGTCGTCGTCGAAGTGCTCGGCGGCGGCGGCCGTGGCCTCCTCGCGCTCGGTCACCCCGTCCAACCGCGTGAGGGTCTCGGCCAGGCGGAGCGCGGCGCGTTCGGGGGCACCGAAATCGTCGATGTCCCGCCAGGCCGGCAACAGGTCGAGGCGATCCTGCGACACCCCCGCCTTCCGCGCGGCCGGGACGTGCGTGGCCAGACAGGCAGCGCACCCGTTGAGCTGGGAGACCCTGACGTTGACCAACTCGATCAGCGCCTCCTCCAGGCCCGCCCCGGTCGACGCCTCCCGGGAGGCGACCGCGGTGCGGACGAGCTGCTTGTAGACCTCACGCTGGGCGCGGTCCAGCTGCGGGACACCCATGATCAGGCGTCCTTCCCGGTCCGTGCTCGCGCCGCCGGGTTCGCCCTCGGCGTGAGCACGCTGCCGGGCAGCGTGGGCGCGGGGAGGCGGGTGAGCCCGTCGGGGTTGCGCCCGATATACCCGTCGACCCGCCCGAAGCGATCCGACCCGTCCTCCCACTCCTGCCGGTAGCGCACGATCTCGTCGTGGCTGCGGCCGATGAAGTTCCACCACATGACGATCTCCTCGCCGAACGGGGTGCCACCGATGAGGATCATGCGCGCCGGGGTGGATCCGGTGTTGTCGATCGTCAGGGTGGCCTCGCCGACCCCCGTGTAACCCAGTTGCGCGGGGTGGACTGTCACACCCTCGAGCGTGATGTCGCCGGTGTCCACCAGGAGCCCGTGTTCGAACTCCGGGTCGACATCGAAGGTGAGCCGGGCGCCGGGGTCCAGTCGGAGCTCCGCGCCCAGGAGCGGGGTGAAGGTCGCGACGGGCGACGACGAGCCCAGCAACGACCCGATGAAGACGAGCGCGGATCCGCCCTCGTACTCCACCCTCTCGGGAACGTGGTGCTCGAACGCCCGGCCGCTGGTCTCGCGGTCCCTCTCGGGCAGCACCGTCCACAGCTGCACGCCGTGCAGAACGCCCGTGTCCTGGGTCGAGACCTCGGTGTGGCAGATCCCCGCTCCGGAGGTCATGAGGTTGACCTCGCCGGGCCGGACCACCGCGTGGTTGTCACCGGAGTCGTGGTGGGTCACATTGCCCTCGAACAGCCAGCTGACGGTCTGGAGTCCGGTGTGTGGGTGGGAGGGCACGTCCATACCGCCGGTGGCCGACACGTCGTCCGGACCGTAGTGGTCGACGAAGCACCAGGCTCCGATCAGAGAGCGCTGACGTTGCGGCAGGGTCCGCCTGACCGTCATCGCGCGCGGTCCGCCGAGGGGCACGTCACGGGAGGTGATGATCTCCACCGCGGCACCGCCCGGTTCGGGCCCGCCGGGCGCTCCCCCCGCCTCGCAGTCGATCTCCTCCGGATGGGCGTCGAGGTTGCTCACGACCGCACCTCCGCGTCGGCCACGCTGGGGCCGTCGGATGCCTCTCGCCCCATCTCGAGCCTGGCGGCGTCGATCCTGCCCCTCAGCGCCGCTCTGAGTGCCCTGTCCACGACCGGGACGGGGAGGAGGTCGAGGAGCCTGCGGCCGAGATCCCATCGCACGGCGTACCGGTGGCGGGGCCGGGCGGTCGTGCCCGCGGTCCACACCGCTTCCGCCAGGAGCCGGGGATCGGCGGCCTTGTCGTCCTCGCCGGCCGCCATCTCCCCTATCACGGCGGCCATGGCGGCGAAGGGCGAACCCGGGAGCGTCGACTCCTGGAAGCGGCGCCGGATGGAGGCGGTCATGCCCGTGCGGAACGGGCCCGGTTGCACGAGCACCACGTCGAGGCCGAGGAACATGAGCTCGCGCCGGAGGGAGTCCCCGTAGGCCTCGATCGCGTGCTTGCTCATGGCGTAGGCGCCGTTCATCGGCATCCCGTGTTGCGGCCCGGTCTCCGAACTGATGAGGACCACCCGGCCGCCGGTGACGCGGAGCAGGTCGAACATCGCGTGCACCGTCCGGACGGTCCCCATCACGTTGACGTCGAGCACCTGCTGCACCCTGTCGGGGTCCGTCTCGGCGAGCGGTCCGATGCCCAGAACCCCGGCGAAGGTGATCAGCGCGTCCAGCCGGCCGTGGTCGGCGCGGACGCGGTCCGCGAGCGCCCGCAGGGACACGGGATCGGTGACGTCGACCGCCACGGGGGTGAGCCCCTCGCCCCCGACCGGCGGAGTGAGATCAGCCGCGACCACGTGCCACCCGCGGGCGGCGTAGAGCGCGGCCGTGGCGGCACCGAGACCACCCCCGGCTCCGGTGATGACGACGACGGGGGTGTCGGAGGCCGAGGCGGAGGTCATACCGCCGACGGTACCGGCGCGGCGGGTCCGCCGTGAGGGACCCGGGCGCGGGACCCGGTGAATCGGTGAATCGGGCCCCGTTCGGTCAGGCGCCGACGACGAGTCCGAGTTTGCCGGCCAGACGATCGATGTAGGCCAGCACCTCCTCCTCGGACTTGTCCGGGGTCCCGTAGACGAGCTCGTGCACGCCCAACTCGCGGTACATCTCGATCTTCTCGGGGACCGGCTTGCCGTCGAGTACCACGATGTACGGCTCCCCGTCCCGGCCGGCCTGCGCCCACAGCTCCCGCAGCTGCCGGACGCTCCCCGCGATGTCCTGGGAGATCGGGGTGGTCATCCACCCGTCGGCACTGCGGCAGATCCACTTGAAGTTCTTCTCGTTTCCCGCCGCACCGACGAGCGTCCGGGGGCCGCCCTCCTGGACGGTCTTGGGCCAGGCCCAGCTGAGGCCGAAGTCCACGAACCGGCCGTGGTACTCGGCCTCCTCCCGGGTCCACAACTCGCGCATCGCCTCGAGGTACTCGCGCAGCATGGTGCGCCGCAACGCGGGTGGGACGTTGTGATCCGCCATTTCGTCGAGGTTCCAGCCGTACCCCACCCCGAGCACCGTGCGCCCGCCCGAGAGGTGGTCGACCGAGGCGATGGTCTTGGCCAGGGTGATGGGGTCGCTCTCGACCGGGATCGCGACGGCGGTGCCGAGGCGGATCGTCGAGGTGACCGAGGACACCGCGGCGAGCGTGACCCACGGATCCAGCGTGCGGCTGTAGCGCTCGTCGGGCAGCTCGGCCCCGCCGGTTCCCGGGTGCGCGGCCTCGCGCCGGATCGGGATGTGGGTGTGCTCGGGGACGTAGAACGCCGAGAACCCCGCCTTCTCCGCGGCCACCGCGGCCACCGTCGGCCGGATCCCCCGATCACTCGTGAACAGGGTGAGTCCGAATTGCATGGGCGCTCCTCGTGCCGTCGGGATCGCCGACCGACACCTGACCAGACAGGTGTCCAGCGGCGGTTTCCGTCAGACTAGCGCACCGCGGCCGGGATCGGCGGGCACTCCTCGCCCGGGGCGCAGTCGGCCGGATCGCCCGGGGCGCTCTGCAACCGCTGCATGGTGTGGTCGGAGACGTAGCGGAAGATCTCATTGCCCGGCGTGGTGCGCGACAGCGCGTCCGCCGCGAGCAGCACCACCGCCCCCGTCCACGTGCTCAGCTCCACGGGCCAGCGCTTGCCGTCCGCGAACACCAGCCCGGTCCAGTAGGAGCCGTCTGAGTCCCGCAGGTGCTGCATGTTGGTGAACTGCTCGAGGGCCTGGTCGTGCCGGCCCGCCGCCTCGAGCGCGAGCACGAGCTCGCACGTCTCGGCGCCGGTGACCCACGGACGGTGGTCCACGCACCGGATGCCCAGCCCGTCGACGACGAACCGGTCCCAGTGGGCATCCAACCGCTGCTGCGCCTGCTCACCCACCATCACCCCGCCGAGCACCGGGTAGTACCAGTCCATGGAGAACTCGGCCTTGGGGGTGAACAGTTCGGGGTGCGCCCGCAGGGCGTGCCCGAGGGAGTCGGCGGCGGCGTCCCAGTCCGGGGCCGTCTCACCGAGTTCCTCGGCGATCGCGACGCCACACCGCAGGGCGTGGTGGACACTCGAGGACCCTGTGATGAGGGCCTCCTCGCAGAAGCCCTCGTCCCCGGCGCCCCACCACATCTGCCCCTCCGGGCCCTGGAAGGTCAGCACCAGGTCCAGTGCCCTGCGCACCGTCGGCCACATCGACTCCAGGAATCCCTGCCGGGCCGTGACCAGGTGGTGGTGCCATACACCGACAGCGACGTAGGCGCAGAAGTTGGAGTCCGTGTCCGCGTCGACGACGACCCCGTCCTGCCACCGCACCGGCCACGAGCCGTCGCCGCGCTGGGTGTCCCGGAGGAAGCCGTAGGCCCTCTCGGCGGCCTCCCACTGCCCGGCCACGGACAGCCCCATGGCGGACTCCACGTGGTCCCACGGGTCGGTGTGCCCGCCGGTGAACCACGGGATCTCCCCGTTCGGACGCTGCACGGAGGCGATCCACTCGCCGGTGGCCCGCGCCGCGTCGGCGTCGAGCACCCCCGGGACGCTGGGGACGGGACGGGACCGGTCTACTGCGGTGTCGGAGGTGAGCACTGACGATCAGGCCTCCGCGGGCTTGCGGAGGTAGAACACGATGGATTTGCCCATCACCGGGTTCAGGACCTTCTCGGCGGTCCGGGTGAGCCAGGGCCCCTTCATCAGGTCCCACACCAGGAGCTTGTGGTAGGCCTTGGGCAGCGGGTGGTCGTCGTTCTCCGTGCCCACCGCGCACTTGAGCCACCAGTAGGGGGCGTGCAGCGCGTGCGCGAAGCCGGTGCCGGTGACCTCCAGGCCCGCGGCGCGCAGCTTGTAGCCCAACTCCTCGGCGGTGTAGATGCGGCAGTGTCCGCCCGGGTTCGAGTGGTAGGCGTCCGAGAGCTTCCAGCAGAGCTTCTCCGGCCACTCGCGCGGCACGGTCACCGCGGCGACCCCACCCGGCTTGAGGATCCGCACCAACTCGGCGATCGCCCGGGTGTCCTCCGGGACGTGCTCGAGAACCTCGGAGATGAGCACCAGGTCGAAGGTGCCGTCCTCGTAGGGCATGTCCAGCGCGTCACCGGTGACGGCCTCCCCCTTGGAGGTGGGCAGCCCCTCTCCCTCGGCCTCCATCGCGGCGAGCATCTCGGTCACCTGACGCATCTCGTCGGCGTTCTGGTCGAAGGCCGTGACGTCGGCTCCGCGGCGGTACAGCTCGAAGGTGTGCCGTCCGAGGCCGGCCCCCACGTCGATGGCTCGCATGCCGGGGGTGACCCCCAGACGGTCGAAGTCTGCGGTCAACATGCGGCGTCCTCCTGCTCACGGATGTCGTACTCCCCGGGATCCGGGAGCACCTCGGACACGTCGTCGGTGACGTGCTCGTCTAGCTCTGCCTGGTCCGGCCCGATGACCGGTCCGGCGGTGAGGTCCGGGAGCGTCTCGCCCCGGACCCTGGCGATCGCCGTCTCGTAGACCTCGACGGTCCGCCGTGCCACGGCGGCCCAGCTGTACCGCTCCATCACCCGCTGCCGCCCGCCGCGCGACAGGCGTCGTCGCTCGATCGGATCGGACAACAACGCGCTGATCTCGCGGGCGAGCCCGTCGACGTCGCCGGGCTCGACGAGCCGGGCGGCGATGTCGTCGGTGCCGACGACCTCCGGGAGAGCGCCCGCGCGGCTGGCGATCAACGCACAGCCGCTCGACATGGCCTCGACCGCGGGCAGCGAGAAGCCCTCGTACATGCTCGGAACGACCGAGATCTCCGCCGTGCCCACGAGCTCGGCCAGCTCGTCGTCGTCGACCCCCGACACCAGGTCGACCGCGTCGCGGAGCCCCAGCGAGTCCAGCAGCCTGGCGGCCTCCCCCTTGCGCTTGAGCTTGGAGACGAGTGTCAGCCTCACCCCCGGATGGTCCCGCCGGACCTTCGCGAGCGCGCGCAGCAGGATCGGCACACCCTTGAGCGGCTGATCGGCGCTGGCCACGCACACCAGCCGGCCGGGCTCGCGGTCTCGTCGATCGTGGAAACGGTCGGTGTCGACCCCAAGTGGGATGGTCACGATCCGGTCGGGGTCCACACCGAAGTCGGACGCGATGTCCTCGGCGGAGTTGCTGGAGACGGTGATGATCTCCTCGAGCTTCCGGGACACGCGGATCTGCATGCCGAGGAAGCCGAACCAGCGCCAGGTGGTGATCTTCTTGCGCCAGGGAGCCTCCTTCATGGCGAGGTCGCGATCCCGGGTGATGGGGTGGTGCACCGTGGCGACGACCGGGAACCCGGCCTCCTCGAGCGCCAACAGTCCACTTCCCAGGCACTGGTTGTCGTGCACCACGTCGAAGTCGGCGAGCCGCGGTGTGAGGGCACGGGCCGCACGGAGACTGAACGTGCGCGGCTCCGGGAACCCGGCGGTCCACATCGTCACCACCTCGAGGAGGTCGATCAGGTCGCGGATCTCCCGGGGGTGCGGCGTGCGGAACGGATCGGCGTCGTTGTACAGGTCCAGGCTCGGCACCCTGGTGAGCGTCGGCCCCGGGTCGAGCTCGGGGTACGGCTGTCCGGAGAACACCTCGACGGTGTGACCCAATGCGGCCAACTCGCGGCTGAGGTGCCGGACGTAGACGCCCTGCCCGCCGCCGTGTGGCTTGCTCCTGTACGAGAGCAGTGCGATGCGCACGGTCTATCGCTCCCCTTCCGGTCATCCGGCCCCGGTCCGCCGCGAGGACCGCGGCGGCTCAGGGCACATCGAGCAAGTCTAGAACACGTTCGCGGCCAGCGACGACACGGCCGGGGCCGACGCACCGGACCCCCGGGCGCTCGGGGCGTCCGGGGGTCCGGTGGTGGTGCGTGCCGGCGAATGGCCGCCGGTGGGGTCGGCTCAGTACCCCAGGTCGTCCAGGCGGACCGACGCGCCGGTGGCGTCGCCGAATCCGTCCTCGGGACCGTAGAACCCATCCCCGTAATCCGGGATGGAGTAGGCCGCCGCGCGGGCCTCCTCGGTGGGCTCGACCGTCGAGTTCCGGTACCGGTTGATGCCGGTACCCGCCGGGATGAGCTTACCGATGATGACGTTCTCCTTGAGGCCCACGAGCCTGTCCGAACGCCGGTTGATGGCGGCGTCCGTGAGCACGCGGGTGGTCTCCTGGAAGGAGGCCGCCGACAACCACGAGTCCGTGGCGAGCGAGGCCTTGGTGATACCCATGAGGACCGGTCGCGCCGAGGCCGGCGAGCCGCCCTCGGTGAGGACGCGACGGTTCTCCGCGGTGAGCTCGGCGCGCTCGACCAGGGCACCGGGCAGGAACTCGGTGCTGTTGGACTCGTTGATGGCGACGCGACGCATCATCTGGCGGACGATCACCTCGAGGTGCTTGTCGTGGATCGACACGCCCTGCGCGCGGTAGACCTTCTGCACCTCGTCGACGAGGAACTTCTGGACACCGTTCGGGCCCAGGATGGCCAGAACCTCGTGCGGGTCGGCCGGCCCCTCGAGCAGCGGCTGCCCGCGGTCGAGGTGGTCGCCGTCGACGATCGGGCGGGAGGACCCGTCATCGAGGGTGATGTGCGCGAGTCCCTGACGCTTGGACAGCTTCTCGTACACGATCTCGTCCGCGCCGTTGTCCGGCACGATCGTGATGGTGTAGAAGCGCTCCTCCTCCTCGAGGCGGATGCGGCCCGCCTCCTCGGCGATCGGGGCCTTGCCCTTGGGTACCCGGGCCTCGAAGAGCTCCTGCACACGCGGCAGACCGCCGGTGATGTCGTCACCGACGCCACCCTGGTGGAACGTGCGCATGGTCAGCTGGGTGCCCGGCTCACCGATGGACTGGGCGGCGACGATGCCGACGGCCTCGCCGATGTCGACCAGCAGACCGGTCGCCATGGACCGGCCGTAGCAGGTGGCGCAGACTCCCGTACCCGTGGTGCAGGTGAGGACCGAGCGGACCTTGACCTTCTCCACTCCGGCGGCGATGAGCGCCTCGATGGTCGGGTCGCCGAGGTCGGTGCCGGCGGCCACGATGACCGTCCCGGAGGCGTCGACCGCGTCCTCCGCGAGGGTGCGGGCGAACGTCGAGGTCTCGACGTGCTCGTCCCGCGAGAGAGCACCGGTCTCGACCCCGTGCGCGTCCACCTCACGTCGGGCGATGACGGTCTCGATGCCCTTGCTCGTCCCACAGTCCGTCTCGCGGACGATGACGTCCTGGGAGACATCGACGAGACGCCGCGTGAGGTAGCCCGAGTCGGCCGTACGGAGCGCCGTGTCGGCCAGACCCTTGCGCGCACCGTGCGTGTTCATGAAGTACTCGAGCACGGTCAGACCCTCGCGGAACGAGGACTTGATGGGCTGCGGGATGAACTCGCCGTTCGGACGCGTCACCAGGCCCTTCATGCCCGCGAGCGAGCGGATCTGGGTCATGTTGCCCGCCGCGCCCGACTTGACGATCGTCGGGATGGGGTTGGAGTCCGGGTAGTTGGCCTCCATGGCCTGACCGATCTCGTCGGTGGCCTCCTGCCAGAGCTTGACCAGGTCGCTCTTGCGCTCCTCGTCGGTGATCTTGCCCAGGCCGAACTGCGACTCGAGGCGGGCCGCCTTGGCGTCGTACGAGGCGAGGATCTCCTTCTTGGCCGGCGGGACCAGGACGTCGGACATCGCGATGGTGACGCCCGAGCGGGTGGCCCAGTAGAAACCGGTGTCCTTGAGCTTGTCCACCGTCTGCGCGACGACGATCATCGGGTACCGCTCGGCGAGGTCGTTGATGATCACGGCCTGTCGCTTCTTCGGCATCTGCTCGTTGACGAACGGGTAGTCCGCCGGGAGCAGCTCGTTGAACATCACGCGACCCAGCGTGGTCTCGGCCATCCACTCCTGGCCCTGGCTCCACCCCTCGGGGAACAGCTCGGCCTCGATCTCGGCGGGGGGCCGCTGGTGCGTCATCCGCACCCGGATCGGCGCGTGGATGTCCAGCACCCCCAGGTCGACGGCCATGATGGCCTCCGCCGGGGTCGAGTACACGCCGGTCGCCGGGGCGTCCTGCGTGGCCGGGACATAGGCGCCCGTGGCTCCCTCGTCGAGCCGGGTCAGGTAGTACAGACCCGTCACCATGTCCAGACGCGGCATGGCGAGCGGTCGGCCCGACGCCGGCGACAGGATGTTGTTCGAGGCGAGCATGAGGATGCGGGCCTCGGCCTGCGCCTCCGCCGACAGCGGCAGGTGCACGGCCATCTGGTCACCGTCGAAGTCGGCGTTGAACGCCTCACACACGAGCGGGTGGAGCTGGATGGCCTTGCCCTCGACGAGCTGCGGCTCGAACGCCTGGATGCCGAGGCGGTGCAGCGTGGGCGCGCGGTTGAGCATCACCGGGTGCTCGGCGATGACCTCTTCGAGCACATCCCACACCTGGTCGCGCTGACGCTCGACCATCCGCTTGGCGGACTTGATGTTCTGGGCGTGGTTGAGGTCCACCAGCCGCTTCATGACGAACGGCTTGAACAGCTCGAGAGCCATGAGCTTGGGCAGACCGCACTGGTGCAACTGGAGCTGCGGACCCACGACGATGACGGAACGACCCGAGTAGTCGACGCGCTTGCCGAGCAGGTTCTGGCGGAACCGGCCCTGCTTGCCCTTGAGGAGGTCCGAGAGCGACTTGAGCGGTCGGTTGCCCGGCCCCGTGACGGGCCGCCCACGACGACCGTTGTCGAACAGCGCGTCCACGGACTCCTGCAGCATCCGCTTCTCGTTGTTGACGATGATCTCGGGGGCACCGAGATCCATCAGCCGCTTGAGACGGTTGTTGCGGTTGATCACGCGGCGGTAGAGGTCGTTGAGGTCCGAGGTGGCGAACCGGCCGCCGTCGAGCTGGACCATCGGACGCAGCTCCGGCGGGATCACCGGGACGGCCCCGAGCACCATCGCGGCCGGGTTGTTGCCCGAGCGCAGGAACGCGGAGACGACCTTGAGACGCTTGAGGGCGCGGATCTTCTTCTGGCCCTTGCCGTTGCGGATGATGTCGCGCAGGCTCTCGGCCTCGCTCTCGAGGTCGAAGTTCTCCAGCAGCGACTGGATAGCCTCGGCACCCATCCCGCCCTCGAAGTACTCGCCGAAGCGGTCCTCGAGCTCGCGGTAGATGCTCTCGTCCACGATGATCTGGTTGACCTCCAGCTTGGTGAAGGTGGTCCAGATCTCCTCGAGACGGTCCAGCTCACGCTGGGCCGACTCGCGGATCTTCTTCATCTCCTTCTCGCCGCCGTCCTTGACCTTGCGGCGCTGGTCGGCCTTGGCACCCTCGGCCTCCAGTTCGGCCAGGTCGGCCTCGAGCTTCTTGGCGCGTGCCTCGATGTCGGAGTCCCGCTCGTCCTCGATGATCTTGCGCTCTTCGAGGATCTGCGCCTCGAGGGTGCTGAGCTCGTTGTGGCGCAGGTCGGAGTCCACGCCGGTGATGACGTAGGCCGCGAAGTAGATGATCTTGTCGAGGTCCTTGGGCGCGAGGTCCAGGAGGTAGCCCAGCCGCGACGGGACGCCCTTGAAGTACCAGATGTGGGTGACGGGCGCGGCCAGCTCGATGTGGCCCATCCGCTCACGACGCACCTTGGCGCGGGTGACCTCGACGCCACAGCGCTCACAGATGATGCCCTTGAAGCGCACGCGCTTGTACTTGCCGCAGTAGCACTCCCAGTCCCGGGTGGGGCCGAAGATCTTCTCGCAGAACAGGCCCTCCTTCTCCGGCTTGAGGGTGCGGTAGTTGATGGTCTCCGGCTTCTTGACCTCGCCGTAGGACCAGTTGCGGATGTTCTCCGCCGTCGCCAGGCTGATGACCAGCTCGTCGAAGTAGTTGACGTCCTGCACGTAGGCGTCCTTTCCCGTATGGGATGGTGGCGGGCCCCTCGCGGGGTGGGGCCGGTACGGGGCCCGCCGTGGTGATACTGACTCTGTCGGATGCGGGGCGCCGGTTGCGCGCCCCAGGCGCCTACTGCGCCAGCTCGTCCGCGGCCGAGGACTCGTCCCGGGAGAGGTTGATCCCCAGGTTCGCGGCGGTGCGGTCGAGGTCGTCGTCCTCGGCGCCCTCACCCAACGAGACCGCCTGACCGTCGCTGGAGAGCACCTCGACGTTGAGGCACAGCGACTGCAGCTCCTTGAGCAGGACCTTGAACGACTCCGGGATCCCGGGCTCGGGGATGTTCTCCCCCTTGACGATCGCCTCGTACACCTTCACTCGGCCCACGACGTCGTCGGACTTGATCGTGAGCAGCTCCTGGAGGGTGTACGCGGCACCGTAGGCCTGCATCGCCCAGCACTCCATCTCACCGAAGCGCTGGCCACCGAACTGGGCCTTACCGCCGAGCGGCTGCTGGGTGATCATCGAGTACGGACCCGTGGAGCGGGCGTGGATCTTGTCGTCCACCAGGTGGTGCAGCTTGAGGATGTACATGTACCCCACGGACACCGGGTACGGGAAGGGCTCACCCGACCGACCGTCGATCAGGGTCGCCTTGCCGTCGGCCTCCACCATCCGCTCCCCGTCGCGGTTCGGGAGGGTGCAGCCGAGCAGGCCGGTGATCTCCGTGTCCGCCGCGCCGTCGAAGACGGGCGTGGCCGTGTTGGTGCCGGCCTCGACGCTGTGGATCTCCTCCGGCAGCTTGGACGCCCACTCGGGGAGGGAACCGTCCGCCTCGCGGGGCACCTCCCAGCCCGCCTTGGCCAGCCAGCCGAGGTGGGTCTCCATGATCTGACCGATGTTCATACGACGCGGGACGCCGTGCGTGTTGAGGATGATGTCCACGGGTGTGCCGTCGGGCATGAACGGCATGTCCTCGGCGGGGAGGATCTTGCCGATGACGCCCTTGTTGCCGTGGCGACCGGCGAGCTTGTCGCCGTCCTGGATCTTGCGCTTCTGCGCCACGTAGACCCGGACCAACTCGTTCACGCCGGGGGGCAGGTCGTCGTCGTCGTCGCGCGAGAACACGCGGACGCCGATCACCTTCCCGGACTCGCCGTGAGGCACCTTGAGCGAGGTGTCGCGCACCTCGCGCGCCTTCTCACCGAAGATCGCGCGCAGCAGGCGCTCCTCGGGGGTGAGCTCGGTCTCGCCCTTGGGCGTGACCTTGCCGACCAGCACGTCGCCGTCACGGACCTCGGCGCCGATGCGCACGATGCCGCGGTCGTCCAGGTCCGCCAGGACCTCGTCGGAGACGTTGGGGATGTCGCGGGTGATCTCCTCGGCGCCCAGCTTGGTGTCGCGGGCGTCGATCTCGTGCTCCTCGATGTGGATGGACGTGAGCACGTCCTCCTCCACGAGTCGCTGCGAGAGGATGATCGCGTCCTCGTAGTTGTGACCCTCCCACGGCATGATCGCCACGAGCAGGTTCTTGCCGAGCGCCATCTCGCCGTTCTCGGTGCAGGGTCCGTCGGCGAGGACCTGACCGGCCTCGACGCGCATCCCCTCGTCCACGATCGGCTTCTGGTTGGAGCACGTGCCCTGGTTGGACCGCGCGAACTTGGCCAGGCGGTAGGTCTGACGTCCCCCGTCGTCGTCCATGACGGTGATGAAGTCGGCCGAGACCTCCTCCACCACGCCCGCACGGGTGTTGACGACGACGTCGCCCGCGTCCACGGCCGCGCGCAGCTCCATGCCGGTGCCGACGAGCGGCGACTCGGACCGCACGAGCGGGACCGACTGACGCTGCATGTTCGCGCCCATCAGGGCACGGTTGGCGTCGTCGTGCTCGAGGAACGGGATCATGGCGGTGGCCACGGAGACCATCTGCCGCGGCGAGACGTCCATGTAGTCGACATCCGTGCCCGCGACGACCTCGACGTCACCGTGCTTCTTGCGCACGAGGACGCGGTCCTCGACGAACCTGCCGTTCTCGTCGATCTCCGAGTTGGCCTGCGCCACGACGTGGCGGTCCTCCTCGTCGGCGGTGAGGTAGTCGACCTGGTCGGTGACCGCGCCGTCGACGACCCGGCGGTAGGGGGTCTCGATGAAGCCGAACGGGTTGACCCGCGCGTAGACCGAGAGCGACCCGATCAGACCGATGTTCGGACCTTCGGGGGTCTCGATCGGGCACATGCGACCGTAGTGCGAGGCGTGCACGTCGCGCACCTCGAGGCCGGCGCGCTCACGCGACAGACCGCCGGGGCCCAGGGCGGACAGGCGCCTCTTGTGGGTCAGGCCCGACAGCGGGTTGTTCTGGTCCATGAACTGCGACATCTGGGAGGTTCCGAAGAACTCCTTGAGCGCGGCGGTGATGGGCCGGATGTTGATCAGCGACTGCGGGGTGATCGCCTCGGAGTCCTGCGTGGTCATCCGCTCACGGACCACGCGCTCCATCCGGGACAGGCCCACGCGGACCTGGTTCTGGATGAGCTCGCCGACGGTGCGCAGACGACGGTTTCCGAAGTGGTCGATGTCGTCGACGTCGACCGGGACCTCGCGGCCCCCCGGGACCTGCATCGAGGTCTCGCCCGCGTGGAGGCGCACGAGGTACTCGATGGTGGCGGCGATGTCCTCACGCGTGAGCGTGGTGGTGTCGTCTCCCTCGGGATCCGGCAGACCGAGCTTGCGGTTGACCTTGTAGCGGCCGACGCGGGCCAGGTCGTAGCGCTTCTCCTTGAAGAACAGGTTCTCCAGGAGCGCCTCCGCGGACTCGCGGGTCGGCGGCTCGCCCGGACGCAGCTTGCGGTAGATCTCGAGCAGGGCCTGGTCCGTGTCCTCGACCGTGTCCTTCTCGAGGGTGGACATCATGATCTCGGAGAAGCCGTAGCGCTCCTTGATCTCGGTGGTGGTCCAGCCGAGGGCCTTGAGCAGCACGGTCACGGACTGACGGCGCTTGCGGTCGATACGCACGCCGACCGTGTCGCGCTTGTCCACGTCGAACTCCAGCCACGCACCGCGCGACGGGATGACCTTCACGGAGTGGACGTCCCGCTCCGTCGACTTGTCGCGGCTCCGGTCGAAGTAGACGCCGGGCGAGCGGACGAGCTGCGAGACGACGACGCGCTCGGTGCCGTTGATGATGAACGTGCCCTTGTCCGTCATCATCGGGAAGTCACCCATGAAGACGGTCTGCGACTTGATCTCGCCCGTCTCGGTGTTCTCGAACTCGGCCGTGACGAACAGGGGCGCCTCGTACGTACGATCCTTCTCGCGGCAGTCCTCCATCGAGGCCTTGACCTCTTCGAAGTACGAATCGGAGAACGAGAGCGACATGGATCCGGAGAAGTCCTCGATCGGGGAGATCTCCCTGAGGATCGACTCCAGGCCTCCCTCGAGGTTCGTGACGCCGCGGGACGCGGCCCTCTGCTGCCACTCCTCCGACCCGATGAACCACTCGAACGACTCCGTCTGGAGGTCGAGCAGTCCCGGGACCGGCAACGGCTCGGAGAGTTTCGCGAACGAGACCCTCCGGGGCGCACCGGGAACGGTGGAAACTGACTTGGTCTGGCGGGAGACTGCCAAGATGGGTCCTTCCAGCACCTCACGTGATCACCACGGGCGGTGACCACAGATGTATCTGCGAGCGGTCCGCCGACGGGTATCCACCCGAATCCGACCCGGTCGAGGACTCGAAGATCACCCGGTGGGACCGGGGACGAGCCGTCACGGACGGACGAGAGTGCAAATAGCAGCCAGCGCAACGACCTAATCTAGCGGATGGCGGCGCGGAAGTCCAGCCGTCGACGGGGGTGCCCCCGGAGGCTGTGTGCTGGCGGGTACGCCGTCCGTCCCTGCGCTGGTTGCCCTCGTGGCTCTCGCCTCATCGGCCCCCGGTCGGGACGTCGCACCTGCGGGCGATCTGATCGCCCGACGCCCCTAAAGGGTGACGGGTCGACGGCCGTTCGTCAAGGATCTCGTCCGGTCCGGCCCGGAGATGCCCCGCGACCGGACCCGCCCGACCGCCCGTCAGGAGGGGAGGTCGGGGATCCGTGACAGCTTCCACACCCCGTCGATCCGGTCGAGACCGACCAGGTACGTACCGCTGGTGCTGCCTGCCGCGATGCCGTCGCGGGTCATCGAGACGTCCTGCACCAGGAGCACCTCGGCCTTGTCCCCGTCGAGGTAGGACAGCCCCGCCTCACGGACCTGTGCCTCGACGGCGGTGGCCGACTGCTCGTAGCTGTCGCGCAGAGCGGGCCAGTTCTGGTCCAACTCGGACACGAGCTCCGGGGTGAGGAACTCTCCGAGTGAGTCGTGGTACTCGTCCAGCGCCTCGTGGTCGATCGCGACCAGACGTTGGACGTTCGTGCTCGCCGCGGTGAGGACCTCGTCGGTGACGGCCGGGTCGACGAACGCCTGGTTGTCCACGTCGATCCCGGGCTCCGTGGCCAGGAACGCCCCGGTCGCCCCCGCCACCAGGCCCACCGCCAGCGCGGCGTACGCGAGGGTCCTCCCCGAGAACGCCCGGCGGGCCGGCCGGGCGGACCCGGTGGCGGTGTCG
>NZ_JAALDW010000346.1:0-1923 GCF_014145055.1 Dietzia sp. DQ11-38-2 | reverse complement strand
TTCGCCTCCGTGGGCGGCGGAACGGAGCGCGGGCGGCACGGGCACGGGGGCGGTGTGACGCGGGTCGCCGGAGGGCCTTCCCGGGGCCGGTAGACTGGGTGATCATCGGCCGACCCGAGCGCAGGGTGGAGCGCGCGCCCGCGGACGGCCGACCGCAGAGCCCAGGCCACCGAGCACACCAGGAGTTGACCTTTTCGATGACCACTGTCGCCGTAGTCGGAGCCACGGGCCAGGTGGGACGCGTGATGCGCGCCCTGCTGGAGGAGCGGGATTTCCCGGCCGATGAGGTGCGGTTCTTCGCCTCCGCACGGTCGGCGGGCACCACGTTGCCGTTCCGGGGCGAGGACATCGTGGTCGAGGACACCGCCGCGACCACCGACGAGGAGCTCGCGGGCATCGACATCGCCCTCTTCTCGGCCGGCGGCACCATGTCGAAGGAGCAGGCTCCCCGGTTCGCGGCGGCCGGCGCCGTCGTCGTCGACAACTCCAGCGCCTGGCGCAAGGACCCCGACGTCCCGCTGATCGTCTCCGAGGTCAACCCCGAGGCCGCGCAGAGCCCGCCCAAGGGCATCATCGCCAACCCCAACTGCACCACCATGGCCGCGATGCCGGTGCTCAAGGTGCTCCACGACGCCGCCGGGCTGAGGAGGCTCGTCGTCTCCACCTACCAGGCGGTGTCCGGCTCGGGCCTGGCCGGCGTGGACACGCTGAACGATCAGGTGACCGGCAACATCGGCGCGGGCCACGAGCTCGTTCACGACGGGCGGGCGCTGAGTGTGGACGACACGGGGCCCTACACCGCGCCCATCGCGTTCAACGTGTTGCCGATGGCGGGCGCGCTGGTCGACGACGGATCCGAGGAGACCGACGAGGAGCAGAAGCTGCGCAACGAGTCGCGCAAGATCCTCGGCCTGCCCGAGCTGCGCGTCGCCGGGACCTGTGTGCGCGTACCCGTGTTCACCGGCCACACGCTCAGCATCAACGCCGAGTTCGAGCGGGACATCACCCCGGAGCAGGCGCGCGAGCTGCTGTCCACGGCCGCGGGCGTGAAGGTCGTGGACGTGCCGACCCCGCTGGACGCCGCGGGCATCGACGAGTCGCTGGTGGGCCGCATCCGCCAGGACTTCTCGATCGAGGGCAACCGCGGGCTCAACCTCATGGTCTCGGGCGACAACCTGCGCAAGGGCGCGGCGCTCAACACCATCCAGATCGCCGAGTTGCTGGTGAAGTGACGCCCCGGCGCGTGGGTTAGCGGCCGCGGGCCCGGCCGTCTGGGACGACGACGACAACGCCCCCGGCCTCACCATCGACGAGCCGCCGCCCGGTCACGCAGACCGGGCGGCGGCTCGTGCGTGTGCATGGGCGAGCGGTGGACCGGGGGAGCACCCGCCACTACCTTTGCCCGGTCCGAGAAACCAACCGGGAGCCGCGTGCTCCCAGACGGAACAGGTGACGTACACATGCACGTACTGTCCAGCAGGGTCCACACCATCATCGGCCTGATCGTCGGCGCGGTCCTGGTGATCGCGCCGTGGATCTTCGGGTTCGCGGACGTCGAGGCGGCCACGTGGTCGGCGGTCATCATCGGCGTGGTGATCTTGTTGAGCGAGCTGACCACGACGAGCCCCGTCAGCCCGATGAAGCTGGTCCCCATGCGCGTCCATGTGTGGATGGACGTCCTGGTAGGCCTGGTCCTCGCGGCGTCGCCGTGGATCCTCGGGTTCGCCGATGAGGACCTCATCGTCTGGCTGCCGCACCTCCTCGTGGGTATCGGCGTGATCGGGTACGCCCTGCTCACCCGAACGGATGACGACGTCGTGCCCGACAGGGCCCGTGAGCCGCACTCGACCAGCGGGCTCTGACCTCGAGCGACCGCACTGGACGGCCCGCTGCCCGGCTACGCGTCGGGCGGCGGGCCGTCAG
>NZ_JAALDW010000345.1:0-2111 GCF_014145055.1 Dietzia sp. DQ11-38-2 | reverse complement strand
CACGTCCGTGCTCGGGTCCGGTCGGGGTTCCGGGCGCGGCGCTCATGCACGGCAGCCTAGGCGGCGGGCCGGCGGCGGCGACGGGGCGGGACGCGTGGCGACCAGGGTCTGGGAGGATGACCACATGCCCGATCGCCCTGTCCTGCTCGTCGATCTCGACGGAACCATCACCGACTCCCTGGACGGTATCGCCAAATCCCTCCGTCACGCGCTCGACACCGTCGGCGCCCGGTGGGACGACTCCCGTGACATCCGGTCCATCGCGGGCCCGCCGATGCCCGACACCCTCGCCTCGCTGGGACTCGAGGGCGCGGATCTGCAGCGGGCGATGGGCGCGTACCGCGAGCGCTACGGCGAGGTGGGGTGGCTCGAGAACGCCGTCTACGAGGGAATGGACGAGTTGCTGAGCAGCCTGGCCGGCCAGGGCTTCCGGATGGCCGTGGCGACGAGCAAGGACCAGCGGGCC
Organism: Dietzia sp. DQ11-38-2; assembly: GCF_014145055.1. Taxonomy (NCBI): domain Bacteria; kingdom Bacillati; phylum Actinomycetota; class Actinomycetes; order Mycobacteriales; family Dietziaceae; genus Dietzia; species Dietzia sp. DQ11-38-2. The sequence continues at coordinate 1,645 of NZ_JAALDW010000345.1, read as the reverse complement.
GCGCGGCGGATCCTGGAGCACTTCGGACTCGACGACCCCTTCGAGTTCATCGGCGGGGCGGACCTGCGTGTCGGCCGGTCGGCGAAGGCCGACGTGATCGCGCATTCGCTGGCCGCCGTCGGGTTGGACCCGGTCCCCGAGGCCGACGGGGGTACCGAGAGCGTCCTCATGATCGGCGACCGCGAGCACGACGTGGCCGGGGCCGCCCGTTACGGCATCCCCACGGCGATAGTGCGCTGGGGCTACGGCAGCCCCGAGGAGTGGGCCGATGCCCGCTGGTCCCCGGCGGACACGAACGAACTGGAGGGGATCATCCATGCCTGGTGAGCGGCCCGTCCACGTGGTCTTCGTCTGTACCGGCAACATCTGCCGCTCCCCCATGGCCGAGGTCATGGCCCGCCACGCGTTCGCCGGGGCCGGGTTGGGCGATAGGGTCACCGTCTCGAGCGTGGGCACCGGCGGGTGGCACGTGGGGGACCCGATGGACCCGCGGGCGGCGGCCGAACTGCGGTCCCACGGGTACGACGACACGCACGTGGCCGCGCAACTGGCCCCGGCCGACCACACCGCCGACCTGGTGGTGGCACTCGACCGCGGCCACCGCGACCACCTCCTCGACGCCGGGGTCGAGGATCACCGCATCCGCCTCCTGCGGGGTTTCGACCCCGCGGCGGACGGTCACGACGTAGCCGACCCCTACTACGGGGACGACGACGGCTTCACCCGGACCCGTCTCCAGATCACCGGGGCGCTCCCCGGGTTGGTGGCCGAGGTGCGTGCCCTCCTGGCGTAGCGGGTCCGGACCCAGCGGATACCCTGGTGCCATGCGGAGTCTGCGGCGCTTTCTGAGTCCCGGCTGGCTGATCGGTCTGCTCGCCGTGTCGCTGTTCGCCTGGGCGTGCTTCGCGTTGCTGGCCCCGTGGCAACTGGGCAAGAGCGAGGATCTCGACGCCCGCAACGCCCGCCTGGCGGAGTCCATCGAGGCCGCCCCGGCACCGTTCGGGCAGGTGGTCGACGGCCCCGAGGCGTTCGCGGAGCGCGAATGGCGGCTGGTGACGCTGGACGGTCGGTGGCAACCCGACTCCGAGGCCCTGCTGCGTCTGCGCGCGGTCGACGGCGAACCGGTCTACCAGGTGATGACGGTGTTCGAGCCGGTTGACGGGCCGGCGATCCTGGTCAACCGTGGCTATGTTCCCGTCGGCGAGAACAACACGGTGCCCGACTACGCCGCCGCGCCGGGTGGGCCCGTCGAGATCACCGCGCGACTCAGGGCCGCGGAGAGCGGTCAGGTCGAGCCGGTCCTCGTCGACGGGCTCCCTGCCGTCCGCGTCCTGGACCCCGCGGTCCTGGGCGACGCCCTCGACCACACACTCATCCCCGACGGGTATCTCCAGCTCACAGGGGACCAGCCCGGATCACTGACCCCGGTGCCCATCCCCGGAATCGAGAACGGCCCGTATCTGTCCTACGGGCTGCAGTGGCTCGCCTTCGGTGTCCTGGCGCCTCTCGCCCTGGCCTACTTCGCCTGGGCTGAGATCCGGGCGCGTCGTCGCGAAACCGAGGCGGCCGAGGCGGACGAGACGTCCACGGCACCGCCGCCCGGAGGCTCGGGCGACGGCCCGGGCGACGGCCCGCCCAACGGCCC
>NZ_JAALDW010000344.1:0-2786 GCF_014145055.1 Dietzia sp. DQ11-38-2 | reverse complement strand
GGCCGCGACCGCCGTGGCGGGTCCGCTCGCCTTCGTGGCCCTGTTGTCCACGCCGATCGCCACCGCCCTCGGCCGCGGACGTCCCCACATCGTGGCCGCCGCACTCACCGGTGCGGTGATCGTGGTGGTCGCCGACATCGTCGCCTCCGAGGCCCTGGCCACGGTGGACCTGCCCACCGGCGTGGTGACCGGCGCGCTCGGTGCCCCCGCCATGCTCTGGATCCTCCTGCGCTCCCGAAAGGTCGCCTGATGAGTATCACCACCCACGTCACCCCCGGCGCCACGACGATGCCGCACGGTGTCTCAGCCGAGCCTGATCCCGCCTTCCGCCTTCGCGGGCTGACGCTGGGGTACGGGACCGCCCCCGTGATCCGCGACCTGGACCTGGACATTCCCAGCGGTCGTACCACGGTGTTCATCGGGGCCAACGGGTGCGGAAAGTCCACGATCCTCCGGGCTCTGGGCCGACAGCTCGCCCCCCTGGCCGGATCGATCGAGGTGGCCGGGCGGGATCTGGCCGGGGTCAGGGCTCGCGAGCACGCCCGGTCGGTGGCGTTCCTCCCGCAGTCCCCGCTGGTCCCGGAGGGGCTCACCGTGGCCGAGCTGGTGGCGCGCGGGCGCCATCCGCACCGACGCTGGTGGGGGCCCGGGGACCAGGACGAGCCCGCTGTCGCGGAGGCACTGGCACTGACGGGCACGTCGGGCTTCGCCCATCGTCGCGTCGACGAGCTCTCCGGCGGCCAACGGCAGCGGGTATGGGTGGCGCTGGTACTCGCGCAGGCGACTCCGACCCTGCTCCTGGACGAGCCGTGTTCGTTCCTCGATCTGGCTCACCAGATGGACGTGTTGGACCTGGTCCGAGATCTCCCGTTGCCAGCCGGGCACGAGCCGGAACCGGGTATCCCCGTGCCGGGCCGCCGCACGGTGGTCGCGGTCCTGCACGAACTCACCCTGGCCGCCCGCGTGGCCGACCACCTGGTGGCCGTGGCCGAGGGTGGGGTGGTGGCCGCGGGGCCGCCCGATCAGGTGATCAACCCCGAGACCCTGCGCCGGGTGTTCGATCTGGAGGCCGACATCATCAGCGACCCGCTCACCGGCCATCCCGTGGTACTGCCGCGGGGACGACGAAAGGGGACAGCATGACAGCGATGGCCGTGGAGGCTCCGACCCTCGTCGCGCAGACCAGGGTGGTCCGGGTACGTGCGCTGGGGGAGTCGTTCCTCCGATTGGTGTTGGCCGGCCCGGACCTGACCAGGTGGTCGCGGGAGGTGGTGGACCCGGGGACGGTGCGCGACGCGTACTTCAAGGTGTTCGTCCCCCCGCCGGTCGGGCAGGGGATCGTCCCCGACCCGGACGGCATCCGCGACTGGCTGGCCCTGCCCGAGGAGGACCGTGGGTGGATGCGGACCTACACCGTGCGTCGGGCCGACACGATGACCCTCGACGGCGCGCAGGTCCCCGCACTGACCGTGGACGTGGTGGTCCATCCCGGAGCGGACGAGGGACCGGGGTCGGGGTGGGCTCGGTCGGTCCGGGCCGGGGACACCGTGCACATCGCCGGTCCGGGGCTCGGACACGCACCGTGGGCGGCGTGGAACCCGGGGGCCGCAGGTCGGGTCGTGTGTGCGGGAGACGAGACCGCGGCGCCGGCCCTGTTGTCGATCGCCGAAGAGCTCGCCGCGGAACCGCGCGGGGTGAGGGACGTCCGCGTCGTGATCGAGGTGCCGACCTCGGCCGACGTGGTCGCGCTGTCGGCCGAGGCGCCCGAGTCGGTCACGATCCTGGCGAGGTCCGGCGAGCGGGGGCACTCGCTGGTACACCACCTGGCCGGAGTGTTGGGCGTGGGTCAGGAGTGCGTCGAGTCGGTCCTCGACGGACGCCGCCCCGCCGAGCGGGAGTGGCAGACCGCCACCACGATCTCCGCCGGGGATCCCTACGTGTTCCTGGCCGGGGAGGCATCACTGGTCCGGGCGATGCGACGGCTCGCCGTCGACGGGGCGGGGATGCCCAAGCGGGCCGTGTCGTTCATGGGGTACTGGCGCCGGGGCGCAGCCGAGTCGTGACTCGAAGCGACCGTTCAGGTCGCCTCCGGGCCCTCGTCGGGCGCGGGATACGATGGGTGTCGTAGGGCGCCGAGCAGGCGCGGATACCGCGATCCGGGCAGCCGGTTCACCACCGGGTCGAAGTGGAGGTTCTCGTCGTCGTCCTCCCAGGTGTCGACCGACAGTCGACCGAGGGTCGCCCACCTGCCCAGCGGGGTGGCGTGCTGGAGCGTCCACGTGCCGCCGTCGCCCGTGGGGATCGCGGCCAGCAACAACTGGCGGCCCGCGATCCGCACGGGGAACATCGACGTCATGGTGCGGCCGGTCGTCCGCCATCCCGCGGTGAGCACATAGCGGGTGAGCGGGCCCATTCCCGTGCTGGCGAGCAGGATGTCCACCGGACCATCCGCGTGGACGCGGATGGCCATGCCGCCGACGTCGGGGACGATGTCCGGCAGCCCCACGGCGCGGGAGAACCGGACCGTCGCGGGCCACCTGCCCGTGATGTCCAGGAGCGGCGAACCCGTCCGTCCCACCCCGGTGACGCTCAGAGTCGCGTGCGCGACGACGCCCCGGGGGTGTAGGGCCTTGGGGCGGACCAGACGCGTCACGGCCGCCGCGACCCCGAGTGTCGAGCCGACCATTCCGGCGACGGGCGTCGGGCGCAGGGCCAGCTCCGTGGACGGCGTCACGGACGGCTCAGTGGCCAGCCGCGTGGACGGCGTGGTGGGCGACTCGGCGGGG
>NZ_JAALDW010000343.1:0-2821 GCF_014145055.1 Dietzia sp. DQ11-38-2 | reverse complement strand
GGAGGGTCTGCGGGTGACCGCCTCCACCAGCCCGCACCTGCTCGCCCTGGTCTCGGAGGTCACCCACGGGGGGACCGCCGGCGCCGAGCTGGACCCCCCGATCCGGGACGCCGCCACTCGCGAGCTCCTCTGGGACGCACTGCGAGACGGCACCATCGACGCGATCGCCTCCGCCCGGCTCGGACTGTCGGTCGTGTGGACGGAGGCGCGGCGCAGGGGGTGCGATCTCGCGGACGTGGCCTGCTGGATGTCAGGGAGGACGGCCGCGATCGTCGGGCTCGAGGACCGGGGGGAGATCCGGACGGGCCTGCGGGCCGACTTCGCGGCCGTCGCCGACGACGAGGCGTTCGTCGTCCTCCCCGGCGCCCGCGAGCTCGGATCGGCCGACGCGGTATATGCCCAGAGGGCACTGGCGGGAGTGGTGCGCTGGACCATGACCGACGGTCGCGTCGTCGATCCCCGATCCCTCGCCAGAGGCGCCGTCCTGTCCCGGCCCGGCACATGAACCCCTTGGTCGAGCGACTGGCCTTCCTGCCGTTCCCGGCGGGTGTGACCTCGGCCCTGCTCATCACCGAGTACGCGCTCAAGATCCTGGCCCTGGGCATGGTCCCGGAGAACCGGCAACCGGCGTCCTCGCAGGCCTGGCTGCTGGTGATCCTGTTCATCCCGATCGTCGGGGTGCCGCTGTTCCTGCTGCTGGGCAACCCGTACATCACCGGACGACGACACATCATCCAGGCGGAGGCCAACAGGCTCTACGAGGAGGCCCTCGAGGACCAGCCCACGGTTCCGGACTCTGTGCGGGTGGATCCCGGCGTGCGGACCATCCTCGAGATGAACCGTACGCTCACGGCGATCCCCTGCATGTCAGGAGATTTCGTGGCGCTGCACTCGGACTACTCCGCGTCGCTGGCGGCGATGACGGCGGCGGTGCGGTCCGCCCGTGACCACGTGCACATCGAGTTCTACGCCCAGTCCTGGGATGACGAGACCGATGACTTCTTCGGCGCCGCCGTCGAGGCCGCGGAGCGGGGGGTGGCGGTGCGGGTGCTGGTCGATCACCTCGGTTCGCTGAGGTACCGGGGATTCGCGCTGCTCCGCCGGCGTCTGCGTCGCACCCCGGTCGAACTCCACCTCATGCTGCCGATCAACCCGTTCGTGGGCAGGTTCCGGCGGCCCGACCTCCGCAACCACCGCAAGATGCTCATCGTCGACGGAGACCGCGGGTTCATCGGTTCCCAGAACCTCATCGCCCGGAATTACGGCAGTCCCCGCAACGCCCGGTTGGGGCGGGAGTGGGTGGACCTCATGATGGAGGTCCGGGGGGAGATCGTCCGCGCGATGGACGGGGTCTTCCTCGTGGACTGGTACTCCGAGTGCGGGGAGGTCATCGGCACGCTCGAGGAACTGTCCCGGGGACTACCGGTGGCGGCCGGTCGTCCTGCGGGCGACCCGACCGCCGGCGACCCGGTCAGCGCGTTTCAGCTCGTCCCGTCCGGGCCCGGGTACCGCACGCAACCCAACCTGCGGATGTTCACCCAGCTCATCGGCCAGGCCGAGCATCGGATCAGGATCGTCAGTCCGTACTTCGTCCCGGACGAGGCGCTGCTCCACGCGGTGACGTCGGCGGCGTTCCGGGGTGTCGATGTGGAACTGTTCGTTCCCGAACACGCCGACCAGTTCCTGGTCCACCACGCCCAGCGCTCCTACTTCCGTGCGTTGCTCGAGGCCGGGGTCCGGATCAACAGGTTCCGCTCGCCCGCCGTGTTGCACACCAAGATGTTGCTGATCGACGACTTCACCGGGGTGGTGGGGTCGAGCAACATGGACCAGCGGTCGTTCAACCTGAACTTCGAGATCAGCCTGCTGGTCCTCGGCGGAGAGGCGGTGGCCGAGATGAACGAGGCGGTGGACGCCTACCTCGAGGACAGCACCTCTCTCGACCTGGAGACCTGGCAGCGCCGACCCTGGCCGGGGCGCTATGTGGACAACGTCGCGCGACTGAGTTCGGCGCTCCAGTAGACCTGGGACCCGTCCGGCCGCGCGCCCGCCCCGGGTGTGTCCGTCCGGGCGGCCGGCCCGCGATGACACCCGGCCCAGGGGGCCGACCTTGTAGTAGTACGCTTTGCGTGCGTGGGCCGGAGGGCCCTGCTCGTGACGAGAGGCCAGCACACATGCCCCAGAACAGTGTTTCCGGACTCCGGGCGAGGCGCATCGGCGCGGTCGTCGCCGCAACCGCACTGGCGGCCGTCGGTATCCCGGCCGCGGCCCACGGGCAGGAGACCTCGGGCTCCGATTCCTCGTTGCCCACCCAGACCGGCAACAGCAGCGTCGACGGCCTCATCGGACTGATCCCCGACGAGATCGTCATCGGGAACCCTGGCGTCGGGGCGGGATCCGAGGGGCTACGGGATCTCGGGAGCGGCGTCGTGCCGGACACCGCACTGTCCGTGGGTCAGGTCCTGGGCTCCGTGGCGCCCCTCGAGGCCCTGGGATCGGCGGGCGGGTCCGCGGCCGCCTCCGTGGCGTCCTCGGGAAGTCTGCCCGGTTCGGTGTACGTGAACCCGACCGGATCGCTCGGGTCGGGCACCATCGGACTCGGATCGCTTTCCATACCCGAGTACCTCTTCCCGGTACTCAGCGTGCAGCTGGCCGGGGGGTACTTCGCCGCCATGGCCGAGCGCCAGGAGGCCGGAGAGCTCTATCCGCATGAGTTGTCGTTCTGGCATGACGTGGTGGTGGGGTCGGCCGAGGCCGGCGGCGCCCTGGAGGACGCCGCTGCCGGGGCCGGGACCGAGCTGCCCGGCGGACTGGCCGGGAG
>NZ_JAALDW010000342.1:170-3029 GCF_014145055.1 Dietzia sp. DQ11-38-2 | reverse complement strand
GACGCGGGTCGGCCCCCCGAGGCACGGACGCGCGAGGTCACCGCGACCGCGGTGTACGTCAACCTCGCGACCCCCGACGCCGCCGCCCGCGTGGCCGCGATGGACGTGGACGGCGTCGGCCTGCTGCGCGCCGAGTTCCTCATCACGAGCGCACTGGAGGGTGTCCACCCGCGCACACTCATCGCCGAGGGGAGGACGGACGACTACGTGGACCGCATGGCTTCCGGGATCGCCACGATCACCGCGGCCTTCGACCCCCGGCCCGTGATCTACCGCGCGACCGACCTTCGCTCGAACGAGTTCCGTGGCCTGCTCGGCGGGGAGGTCGAGGCCGAGGAGCGCAACCCGATGATCGGCTACCGTGGATGCTTCCGGTACACCAAGGAGCCGGACCTGTTCCGGCTCGAGCTGGATGCGCTGGCCCGTGTGCGCGAGAAGCACCGCAACCTGCACCTGATGATCCCGTTCGTCCGCACGGCGTGGGAGCTCCGCGCCTGCCTGGACATCATCGACGGCCACCCACTGGGGCGCGACCCGGGACTCAAACGGTGGATCATGGCCGAGGTCCCGTCGGTCGTCCACTGGATCCCCGAGTACGCGGCGATGGGCATCGACGGCGTCTCGATCGGGTCCAACGATCTCACCCAGCTGACCCTGGGCGTGGACCGCGACTCCGAGGTGTGCGCGGAGTTGTTCGACTCCATGGACCCGGCGGTACTGGCGTCCATCGACCAGATCATCGACCGCTGCCACGAATCGGGGCTCACCGTCTCCCTGTGCGGCCAGGCGGCGTCAACCGACCCCGCGATGGCCGAGCATCTCGTACGCCGGGGAGTGACGTCGGTGTCGGTGACACCCGACTACGCCGAGATCACCCGGCGGACCGTGGCACGCGCCGAGAAGGCGATCCTGCTCGATGCGGCGCGATCGGCGACACGCCGCTCACCTGCGAAATAAGAGACTCTCCTCACCTTGGACGGATCGCTGACAACGCACTAACATCTGTCTTGTTACCGACGGGTAGGTTCCGGTGAGCACATGGACATCGGCGCCGACCCGCGCGGCCACCTCCATTGCCACGACACCGCACTCCGATCGGAGAAGACCGTAATGGGTCACTACAAGAGCAACGTCCGCGATCTCGAGTTCAACATGTTCGAGGTCCTGCGCATGAACGAGGCACTCGACGCAGGCGAGTTCGGCGACATGGACACCGACACCGCCCGGGGAATCCTCTCCGAGGTCGCGACCCTCACCGAGGGCCCGGTCGCCGAGTCCTTCTCGTCGGCCGACCGCAACCCGCCGGTCTTCGACGCCGAGACCCACTCGGTCTCCCTGCCGGAGGACTTCAAGAAGTCCTTCCGCGCCTGGTACGAGGCGGGTTACTGGTCGATGGGGCTGCCGGAGGACCTCGGCGGCATGCCCGCCCCCCGCGCGTTGGTGTGGGCCACCGGCGAGATGATGCTCGGCGCCAACCCCCCCGCGTTCATGTACGGCGCCGGACCGTCCTTCGCGGCCGTGCTCTACGAGAACGGCACCGAGGAGCAGAAGGAATGGGCCGCCACCTGCGTCGAGCGCGGCTGGGGCGCGACGATGGTGCTCACCGAGCCCGACGCCGGATCCGACGTGGGCGCCGGACGCACCAAGGCCGTCAAGCAGGACGACGGGAGCTGGCACATCGAGGGCGTCAAGCGGTTCATCACCTCCGCGGATTCCGATGATCTGTTCGAGAACATCTTCCACCTCGTCCTGGCCCGCCCCGAGGGCGCCGGACCGGGAACCAAGGGACTGTCGCTGTTCTTCGTCCCCAAGTTCCACTTCGACTTCGAGACAGGTGAACTGGGCGAGCGCAACGGCGTCTTCGTCACCGGCGTCGAGCACAAGATGGGCATCAAGGTCTCCACCACCTGCGAGCTGACCTTTGGCGGACACGGAGTGCCCGCCAAGGGCTGGATCGTCGGCGACGGGGAGCTCAACCTGGGCATCCGTCAGATGTTCGACGTGATCGAGCACGCCCGGATGATGGTGGGCACCAAGGCCATCTCCACCCTGTCGACCGGCTACCTCAACGCACTGGAATTCGCCAAGGAGCGCGTGCAGGGTGGCGACATGGCCGAGATGGCCGACAAGAACGCGCCCCGCGTGACCATCACGCACCACCCGGACGTGCGCCGAGCACTCATCCGCCAGAAGGCGTTCGCCGAGGGCCTGCGCGCGGTGTACATGTACACCGCCGCCCACCAGGATGTCGAGATCGCCCAGCGCGTCTCGGGCGCGGACGGCGAGCTCGCCCACCGCGTCAACGACCTACTACTGCCGATCGTCAAGGGTGTCGGGTCCGAGCGGGCATACGAGCTGCTCACCGAGTCACTGCAGACCTTCGGCGGGTCGGGCTTTCTCCAGGATTACCCGATCGAGCAGTACATCCGCGACGCCAAGATCGACTCCCTGTACGAGGGCACCACCGCGATCCAGGCGCAGGACTTCTTCTTCCGCAAGATCGCCCGCGACCGCGGCACCGCCATCGGGCACGTGTCGGCACAGATCAAGAAGTACATCGAGGCCGAGGGTCCCGCCGAGTTGGCCACCGAGCGCGAGGTACTGGCGACCGCTCTCGCCGACGTCGAGGCGATGGTCGGCACCTGCTTCGACCACCTCCTCGCCTCCCAGGAGGACCCCAAGCACCTGTACATCATCGGGCTCGCCTCGGTCCGCCTGCTCATGGCGTTCGGTGACCTCATGATGGGGTGGCGTCTGCTCGTCGGCGCCGAGGTGGCGCTGGCTGCGCTGGAGGGCGCGTCGGACGCCGACACCGCCTTCTACAACGGCAAGATCGCCGCCGCCAAGTGGTTCGCGAAC
>NZ_JAALDW010000342.1:0-142 GCF_014145055.1 Dietzia sp. DQ11-38-2 | reverse complement strand
TCCGCCACTCGTGGCATCGTCGCCGGCCTCGGCGGCGAGCTCATGGAGCTGGACGAGGCCGCGTTCTGATCCATCGCTGAGCCGCTCCCCGCGATCCCCGGGGGTGTGCGTCGTGTCGGGTCCCGACACAGCGCACACCCCC
>NZ_JAALDW010000341.1:0-1757 GCF_014145055.1 Dietzia sp. DQ11-38-2 | reverse complement strand
TCCGCCGTGGACCGCGTCTCGTGCGGGATCGACCGCGGCCGTAGTCTCGCGGTGACCGGGCCCTCCGGCTCGGGCAAGTCCAGTCTGCTGGCCGCCGCGGCCACGCTCACCCCGCCGGATTCCGGCCACGTGTGGTTGGCGACCCGCGACGGCGAGGTGGACCTGGCGGCGGTGAGTGCCCGCCGGGCGGCCGAGCTGCGCCGGACGGAGATCGGCATCGTCTTCCAACAGTCCAACCTGGTCGAGTCCCTCACCGCGCGCGAGCAACTCGAGGCCATGGCCTGGCTCGGGGGACGGCCGTCGCGTGCGCGCCGGACCGCGGTGCGGGTGCGAGCCGACGAACTCCTGGACAGGGTTGGCCTGGGGCCGATGGCCGATCGGTCCGTGGGAGCCCTGTCGGGAGGGCAGCGCCAGCGGGTGGCCGTCGCACGAGCGCTGGTCCACGGTCCGTCGATGCTCCTGGCGGACGAGCCGACCAGTGCGCTGGACTCGGAGTCGGGCGCCGTCGTGATGGACCTGCTCCTGGGCACGGCGCGGGAGTTCGACGTGGCGCTGATGCTGGTCACGCACGACGAGGGGGTGGCGGCGCGATGTGACGCACGCATACACCTGGTGGACGGTGCGGTCCGGTTCGGCTAGGTGCAACAGTTCGGGTCGAGCGCGGCGCGCAGGGCGTCGATCGCGGACCCGCGGGCACGGTGGAACACGCTCATCCCGCGCCGCTCCGACTCGATCATCCCGGCCTCGCGGAGCCGGCCCAGGTGATGGGAGGTGGTCGACTCCGCGACGCCGGTCGCGGCGGACAGATCTCCGGTGCGGACCTCGCCGTCGTCACTGGTGAGAAGGAGCGACAGCAGTCGGATCCGGACCGGGTCGGCGAGGGCCTTGAGGCGCAGCGCGATCTCCACGGCGTCCTCGTGGCCGATCGGCCCCGCCGATACGGGCGCGCAGCAGACCGGCGAGCTGACGTCGAGGAGGGGCAGGGCCTTGGGCATGTCCGCGAGTCTAACCCAGCTTCTTGACGAATATCGAAAAGGCTGCTTGCCTGGGCGGTGCAACAATTTCGATATACATCTCAGTGGTGGAGGTTCCGACCATGTCCCGTGTGCAACTCGCCCTCAACGTCGACGACGTCGACGAGGCCGTTCGGTTCTACTCGACGCTGCTGCGCGTCGAGCCAGCCAAGCGCAAGCCCGGCTACGCCAACTTCGTGGTGGGGCAGCCGCCCCTCAAGCTGGTCCTGCTCGAGAACCCGGGCCAGGGAGGCTCGCTCAACCACCTGGGCGTCGAGGTCGAGTCCAGCGAGCAGGTCCACGGCGAGATCGCGCGACTGACCGACGCCGGCCTGTTCACCGACGAGGAGATCGGCACGACCTGCTGCTTCGCCACCCAGGACAAGGTGTGGGTCACCGGCCCGGGAGGCGAGCGGTGGGAGATCTACACGGTCCTGGCCGACTCGGAGACGTTCGGGACGTCGCCGGTGGTGGGTGACACCACCAGGAACGACGACGACGAGGCCGGCGCCGATTCCGAGGGTGGCGCCTGCTGCGCGTGAGCGGCCGGAGGGTGCGCCCGACCGCGTCGACGACACCCGCGAGGGTGGCATGGGACGGGCCCGGGCCCGGGCGCACCTAGACTGGTTCGCGGCCGTCGGCCGGTTGCTCGACGTCCCGTGATCAAAGGAAAGGCCACACCATGCTCTCCCGTATCGACCTGCGCGGTCGCACCCTCGGTACCGCCGAGCTGCGTCGCACACT
>NZ_JAALDW010000340.1:0-2061 GCF_014145055.1 Dietzia sp. DQ11-38-2 | reverse complement strand
GGACGCGGGCGCCGACGACTACCTGCCCAAGCCTTTCGCCCTGGAAGAACTCCTGGCCCGGCTCCGGGCGCTGCTCCGCCGTCGGGGCCCCGAGGCCGAGGACGTCGACGAGGTGCTGGAGTTCGAGGACCTGCGGATGGACCTGGCGACGCGTGAGGTCAGCCGGGGCGACCGCCGGATCCAGTTGACGCGCACCGAGTTCTCGCTGCTCGAACTGCTCCTGCACCATCCCCGCCGGGTCCTCACCCGGAGTCACATCCTCGAGGAGGTGTGGGGTTATGACTTCCCCACCTCGGGGAACGCGCTCGAGGTCTACATCGGATACCTGCGCCGCAAGACCGAGGGCGAGGGGGAGAGCCGGCTGATCCACACCGTGCGGGGCGTGGGGTACGTGTTGCGCGAGACGCCGTAGTGCCAGCCCGCACGGTGGGGTGGTCCTCCACGCCGATCTCCCTGCACCAGCGGGTCACCCTGTTGGCGGCGAGTTCGGTGGGCGTCGCGGTGGCGTTGATGGCCGTCGCGGCGTACTTCGTCGTGTCCGGGTCCATGTACAGCGAGGTCAACAACCGGCTCCAGCAACAGGCGGATCAGCTCGTCAACAGTCAGCTTGCCTCGGAGTTCGCACTGCAGTCACGCAGCACCCTCATCGCGCTGAGGGCCTTCAACCCCAACCTGGACGCTCAGATCGTCGCCCCCTCCGGTGTGCGGACAGCCGCCGGCGAACCGTTCCAGATCGGTGGCCCGGAGATCGCGGTGGTGCGGGGCGAGACCGACTCGAGCCTGCGGACGGCCGGGGGAAAGCAGATCTATGCCGTGGGGGTCCGGGACGGCTCGACCCTCATCCTCGCGCAGGATCTGAGCCCCACCAGGGCGGCGCTGAACCGCCTTGCGATAGTCCTGACCCTGGTGGGCGCGGCCGGCATCGCGCTGGCGGCGGTGGCCGGGACGGCGGTCGGGCGCACGGGTCTGGCCCCGGTCGCCCGGTTGACCCGGGCGGTGGAGAGGATCGCACGGACCGATGACCTGCGGCCCATCCCGGTCGCGGGGGATGACGAGATCGCTCGACTCACCGCGAGTTTCAACCAGATGCTCGTCGCGCTGGGGGAGAGCAGGGAGCGACAATCGAGGCTCGTGGCCGACGCCGGTCACGAGCTCAAGACGCCCCTGACCAGCCTGCGCACGAACGTGGAACTGTTGATCGCCGCGAGCAGGCCGGGGGCGCCGACCATCCCGGACGCCGACAGGGGGGCGCTCGAGGTCGACGTGGTCGGTCAGATCTCTGAACTCACCCAGCTCGTCGGGGACCTGGTCGAACTCGCCCGCGAGGATTCCGGGGACGTCGAACTGGAACCGGTCGCGGTGTCGGAGGCGGTGGAGCGGGCCCTCGAGCGGGTCCGACGGCGACGTCACGACGTGCACTTCGACGTGGAGCTGGCGCCCTGGTACTCGTTCGGTGACAGTGCGGGGATCGAGCGTGCGGTCCTGAACATCTGCGACAACGCGGCCAAGTGGAGCCCCACCGGGGGAACGGTGACGGTTCGGATGAACCCGGTGTCGGAGTCGGTGGTGGAGTTGACCGTCGCCGACCAGGGGCCTGGGATCCCCGAAGCGGACAAGGAGCTGGTCTTCGAGCGGTTCCACCGTTCGCGGGAGGCGCGCGCGATGCCGGGTTCCGGGCTCGGGCTGGCGATCGTCCGTCAGGTGGTCACCAGGCACGGGGGGACCGTCGAGATCCACGACGCGGACGGCGGGGGCACCGAGGTGCGCATGACCATCCCCGGAAGCGACCGTCCCCCGAGCTGAACCGTCCCTGAACCATCCGGAGGCGGCACCGGTGGTCTCAGCGGGCACACAGCGCGGTGAGGAACCATGATCCCCATGGAGAACGAGAACGATCGGGGAACCGGTGATCCCCGGCCCGGCGACGAGTGGGCCTCGGGTCCGGGCGCGGGCGGGCACGGACACCATCAGTACGGGCAGGGCCAGTACGGACAGGGCCAGTACGGGCACGTCCAACCCGAGCAGGGATGGGGTGGCCCGGGGGCTCCCGCCGCGGCGCCG
>NZ_JAALDW010000339.1:0-2872 GCF_014145055.1 Dietzia sp. DQ11-38-2 | reverse complement strand
CGTCGCCGTCGGTGGTGTGGCCGGGGCCGGGCTACAGGTTGGAGATCCGCGAGGGCCGTGACCCCGCGTCAGGGGTCGTGGCACGGGTTTCCCTCGCCGGGGGGGTCGTCCTGCGCACCGCTGCGGGGGTTGCGGTCGGGGTCGGCCCACGAGGCCTGCTCACCGGGCGACCCGAGGCGGTCGAGATCACGGGCCGTCCATGTGCGGTGGCTGGCTGGTCACGACCGTGGCTGATCGACGAGGCCTGGTGGGAGCCCGGCCCCGGTGGTGCGCCCCGTCGGCCGAAGGCCCGGATACAGGTCGTCCCCGAGCGGGCGGCCGCGTTGCTGCTGTGCTGCCTGGTGGGGGACGAGCCGGGGAGTTGGACGGTCGAGGGGGTGTACGAATGAACCGTCCACGACTCTTCGTGGCAGTGACCCTCGTCGCTCGTCGGGTGTGCTCAGCGTTCTATGTCGACCACCAGTCGGGTCGGGTTCTGGAGGAGGAAGGCCGAGAAGGGCCGGTCCGTGCCCTCGAGACCGATGACGGATTGTGCCCGGCCCTCGAACTGGCCGGCGAAGGCCACCCCGGCCACTCCGGTCGCCTCGTCGCTCGAGACGGTGCCCACGGGGACCTCCGTCATCGACGTCATGGTGGGAAGGACCTGGTCGCGGATCATCACCTGGAGGAACGAGTCCCCGGGCACCTCCACGGGGGAGCCGCTGCCCTGCTGGGCGGGTGCGTCCACGTAGTCCACGGAGTATCCCGGGACGCCCTGGCCCTGGAGTTCGTAGACCACGCGATCCTTGCCCTGGTAGTCGCCCACGCGGATATCGGTCACGACGAGCTGGGCGCGCTCGGCGGTCTCGCCGGGGTCCTCGCTCTTCGGTCCGGAGTCCGCAGGCCTGGCAGAGGGATCGGAGGTCTCGGTCTCGTCCGGAGCAAGGGCCCGGGCCAGCGCGGCCGGGGAGGATCCCGCCGTGGTGGTCTGGCTGGTGGTGGGGGATTCGGTCGAGGTGTCGGCTCCACATCCCGCCAGCCCCAGGGACGCGACGGCGGTGAGGGCGGCGGCCGCGGCGAAGCGGCGGTGATGGATACGCATACGTCCACCCTAGATCCCTCTGGTCACTTTTGTCCCACAAGGTGGCTACAGTTACGCCTCCCCGCGGGATGGGGCACCATGGGGTCGTGTCAGATACCGATTCCGCCACACACCCGGGTTGGTGTTCCCTGCAGTCCGCCGACGAGCCCCCGGCAGGCACCGCCGCCCACGAGGAGTCGTGGGTGCTGCTGGAGGTCCCCGGGCGCTGGGGGCGCGACATCTTCGACGGTGAGGCCCTGGGCGAGGACCTGTCCCGACGTCTCAAGGAGCACATCGCGGACTGCGGGTCGCGCATGCTCTTCATCCGTCGGCCCGGCCGCGAGGGGCAGCGCCTCGACCGGCACCGCTTCTACCTCTGCGACACCCGCCCCGACCGGCAGAGCATCCGCGCCGGCCGCGTCGACGGGCCTGAGGAGTTGCTCGGACTGGACCTGTCTCCGGACGGGCACGTGGCCGGTACCCGCGAGGTCGCGGCACCTGTGCCACTCGTGTGCACCCACGCCAAGCGTGACCAGTGCTGCGCTGTGCGGGGCCGCCCCGTCGCGGCCGGCCTGGAGTCAATGTTGGGCGGGCGCCTGGCAGCGCTCGACCCCGATGCCGCGGTGTGGGAGTGTTCCCACACCGGGGGGCACCGCTTCGCCCCGGTCCTGTTGTTGCCCGGCACCGGTTACACCTATGGGCCCGCGGAGGTGGCCCACGCGGCCGGGATCGTCGAGGCGGCACTGGACGGCCGGGTCGTCACCGAGAACCTGCGGGGCCGTAGCACCTGGCCACCGGCCGGTCAGGTGGCGGAGGTGGCCGTGCGGAACTCCGGTGTGGAGGCGGGGCCGGGCGACCTCGTCGTCACGATCGACCCCGATTCCCCGCGCGTGGCCGTGGTCCGCCACACAGACGGACGCGCCTGGCGCGTCGAGGCGGGCACCCGCCCACTGCCTCCACGGTCCCAGAGCTGCCGTAAACCGCCCGGCGAGGCGTCGGCGTGGGTCGTGGAGTCGTTCACCCAACTCTGAGCCCATGCACCGGGCCCCGGTGGGTGAGGCCCGGTGAACTGGTACCACGGCCCCAGGACCTGGACCGAGCTGGAGCGGGTTCTGTCCGGCCGGCCGAACCCGCGTGGGCCTCACAACCCGCACCCCGGTGACGGCAGCGACGCCCCCGCCTGGTCCCGTCGACGGGGTGAGTACACCCCGCCTCACGGGCGCCGGACGCCGGGACGGGTGCCCTACGCCGAGCTCCACGCCCATTCCGCCTTCAGCTTCCTGGACGGCGCCTCCTCACCCGAGGCGATGGCGGAGGCGGCGGCGGAACTGGGGCTGACCGCGCTGGCGATCACCGATCACGACGGCTTGTACGGGGTCGTCCGATTCGCCGAGGCGGCGTCCGAGCTGGGTCTGGCGACCGTCTTCGGTGCCGAGCTCTCGCTGCCCGGGGGTGAACACCTGCTCGTGTTGGCCCGCGGAGGGGAGGGCTATCGCAGACTCTCGCGTGCGATCGCCCACGCCCACCTCAGGGGAGGTGCGAAGGGTGAACCGCGGTACGAGATCGGGGAGCTCGCCGAGGCCGCCGGTGGTCACTGGTACGTGCTCACCGGGTGTCGCAGAGGGCGGGTGCGGCGAGCCCTCGAACGCGGCGGCGCGGGTGTGCCCGGCGTCGACACCGCGGCTGCGGGTGCAGCGCTGGGCGAGCTCGTCGACCTGTTCGGACGGGACCGGGTGGTCGTGGAGCTGACCTGTCACGGCGTTCCCGAGGACACCGAGCGATGTGATGCGCTGGCCACGCTCGCGGCCGCGG
>NZ_JAALDW010000338.1:0-6844 GCF_014145055.1 Dietzia sp. DQ11-38-2 | reverse complement strand
AGCCCGGCCAACACCGGGCGGGCGGTCCCGCCGACGCCCAGGACGACCGCCGTCGGTTCGGGGGGCAGCTCGTCGAACCCGGCGAGTGCCCCGGTCACCCCGTCGACGTCCGTGCAGTCGGCGAACCAGCCGGTCTCCCGCCGGACGAGGGTGTTGGCGCTGCCGACGATCCGGGCGCGCTCGCTGACCTCGGTCGCGTACCCGAGGGCGGCGAACTTGTTCGGCATCGTCACCGAATACCCCACACGATGGTCGGGAGACGAGTCGACCACGGCGGGCAGTTGCGCCTCCGTGCACTCGATCCGCTCGTAGGTCCACCCGTCGAGGCCGAGCGCCCGGTACGCGGCACCGTGCAGGACCGGGGACAGGGAGTGGTCCACAGGGTGGCCGAGTACCGCGGCCGATCGGGGCGAGCGGTCCGCGGCGCTATCGCCCACTAGAGCGGCGCTACCGCCCACTGGACAGGACCCCGTTCGCGATCGCCTCGCTCTGGTATCGCTCGTGCTGCGGGTACTCGTCGGCGAATCGGGTGGTCCCCTGCATGTCGACCGTGACGAAGTACTTCCACTGTCCTTCCGCGGGGTTCTCCATCGCCCGGAGCGCGTCGAGGCCGGGAGACCCGATCGGACCGTAGGGCAACCCGTCCATGGCGTAGGTGTTCCACGGCGTGACCGCGGCCCGATCGGCGTCGGTCGTCGCGATCTCCTGGTCGGCGAGGGCGTAGTTGACCGTCGAGTCGAACTGCAGGCGCATCGGCTCGTCGAGTCGGTTGAGGATCACCCGGGCGATCTTGTCGAAATCCTCGAGTGTTCCCTCCTTCTCCACCAGGGACGCCGCCGTGACCACCTGATAAGGGGTCAACCCGATCCTCTCGGCGGAGGGGACGAGGCCGGTGGCGTCGTACGCCTCGGTCGACGAGTCGATCAACTGGCGGAGGATCTCCACGGGCTCCGACTGCGGGTTGATGTTGTGAACGCCGGGCGCGATCAACCCCTCCAGTCGACGCACCGGGTCAGGGGCGCCGCGGACCTCGTTGATGGCCCAGTCGGGCACCCCGAGTTCGACGGGGTCGGCCTGGACGGCGGCGTCGACGATCTCCTGCGGAAGCCGGCATACCGGTGGGGCGTCCGGCTGGTCGAGGTCCCGCAGGCAGGTCGCGTCGGCGATGAGTGTGTAGATGCCCTTCTCGGTGCCGCCGCCGACCACGACCGTGTCGAGCAGCCGCCCACCGGGATTGACGTCCATGAAGCCGACCCTGCTGCGGGGATCGGACAGGGCCTCGACCGCCGACGCGGCACTCATCTCCTGACGGACCTGGTAATAGCCCGGTTGGATGCCCTCGACCGAGGTCCCGGAAGCTGCGCCCGTGAAGGCCCGCGTGCTGGCCACGGTGCCGATGTCATACAGGCGATCCCCGACCACTCCCAGGGTGTCACCCGGTTCGACGTGCAACAGGGCGGTACCGGAACCCCCGCCCTCGAAATCCGGCGCGGCCGAGATCTCGCTGTTCGTCGCCCGGTACACCATCGCGGCGAAGGCCAGGACCACCCCGACCACGGCCGCGAGGAGTATGAACCGGATGGTGCCACTCGTTCGTGAGCGTCCTCGTGCCGCAGACATCGTGCTCCTTATCCGGTGGTTCAGGGAGCTGCCCGCCGGACAGCATCGTGCGTCGTGTCAGTTTATCCAGCCGGGTGGGTCGGGACGCCCGTCATCGGCGGGCGCGCCGTGAGTCGAGCCATGCCTGGAGCAGCACCACCGCGGCGGCCTGGTCGATCACGCCACGCTGCTGTCGGGTGTTCCTGCCCGCTCCGTGCAGGGCGGCCCCGGCCGTCACGGTGGTGAGTCGTTCGTCCACCGTCTCGACGTCGAGACCCGGCGAGGCGGCGGACAGCGCCGTGACGAACGATCGCGCCATCGCCGTCGAGGCGGTGTCCCGTCCCTTCAACGAGGTGGGCAGTCCGACGATCACGCCGACCGCGTCGTGCTCCTCGACAAGCTCAGCCAGGCGCCTCACCTCCGCCGTCCAGTCGGGGTCACCACTGGCGACCCGAATCGTCTCGACAGGAGTGGCCAGAATCCCGTCGGGATCGCACGAGGCGACACCGATCCGTGCCGTCCCCACGTCCAGCCCGATCCGACGTCCACGGGTCCATCCGGAGGAACCGGTGTCGGATGCCGTCACCCGGCGTCCCTGACGGCGGAGCGCAGGGCGGACACGGCCGCATCGATGCCGGACGGGTCGGTGCCGGCGCCCTGTGCCATGTCGGCCTTGCCACCACCCCGCGCCCCGAGCGTCGGTGCGATGGCCTTGACCAGATCTCCCGCGCGCAGACCGCGCTCCTGGGCGGCCGGGCTCACCGCGATGACGAACGGGACCTTGTCGGAACCCGCGGCGGTGAGGAAGATGACGCCGGCGTCCCCGCCGAGACGGCCCCTGAGGTCCGATGCGAGTGTCCGCAGGTCGCCCGCCGATCCTCCCGGGTCGTCGTGTGTCAGCAGCCGGATCCCGTCGAGGTCCTCGGCCGCCGACAGCAGGTCCCCGGCCCGAGAGGCGAGCTGGGCGGCACGCATCGATTCGAGGGCCTTCTCCGCCTCCCGCAACTTCGCGGTCAGCGCGGCCACCCGGTCGGGCAGCTCCTCGGCCGGTGCCTTGAGCGAGGTGGCCAGGCCCGACACGAGCGCACGTTCCCGGGCCTGATGTCGGTAGGCGTCCATGCCGACGTACGCCTCCACCCGCCGGATACCGGAGCCGACGGAGGCCTCGCCCAGCAGACTCACCGGGCCGATCTGCGCGGAACTGGCGACGTGGGTTCCGCCGCACAGTTCCATCGAGAACGGACCGCCGATCTCCACCACCCGGACCAGCGACCCGTAGTTCTCGCCGAACAGTGCCATGGCGCCCATCCGGCGGGCGTCGTCGAGGCTGGTCTCGATCGTGTTCACGCGATAGTCGGCGTCGACGGCGGCGTTGGTGATCTCCTCAACCTGGGCCAGGACGTCCGCCGGGATGGAACCCGACCAGTTGAAGTCGAACCGCATGTACCCCGGTTTGTTGAGCGAGCCCGCCTGGACGGCTTCCGGTCCGAGGATCTGCCGCAGCGCGGCGTGGACGAGGTGGGTGGCCGAGTGGCCCTGTGTGGCCCCCTTGCGCCACTCCGGGTCGACGGCCGCGGTGACGAGCTGGCCGGCCTCGACCTCGCCTCCCGTGAGGACGCCCTTGTGGATCCACAGCTTCTTGCCGATCTTCTGGACGTCGTCGACCTGCATCTGGAAACCGGCCGTGGAGATCATGCCGCGGTCCCCGAGCTGGCCACCGGACTCGGCGTAGAACGGGGTGCGATCGAGGACGAACTCGACCCTGTCACCCTCCCTGGCCACGGGGACGGATTCGCCGCCGGACACGATGCCCAGGAGTGTGGACTCGTCGGTGAGTTCGGTGAATCCGGTGAAGACGGTCTCGCCCGCGTCGAGGAAGTCGCGGTACACCGACAGGTCGGCGTGGGCGTGCTTCTTGGACCGCGAGTCCGCCTTGGCCCTCGCCCGCTGCTCGGACATCAGGGACCGGAAGCCCGCCTCGTCGACCTGGAGTCCGGCCTCGGCCGCCATCTCCAGCGTGAGGTCGATGGGGAACCCGTGCGTGTCGTGCAGCGCGAAGGCCTGGCGTCCCGACAGGGTCGCCGCCCCCGACTTCCTGGCGTCCTGCGCGGCGCGTTCGAACAGCTGGGTGCCGGACTCGAGGGTCTTGAGGAAGGCGATCTCCTCGGCCACGGCGATGCGTTCGATGCGCTCGTACCCGGCGACGGTCTCGGGGAACGACGGGCCGATCGCGTCCTTGACTGTGGTCATCAACTCGGCCATCGTGTCCCCGCCCGCCCCGAGCAGCCGGACCGAGCGGACGATTCGCCGCAGGAGGCGGCGCAGGATGTACCCGCGGCCCTCGTTGCCGGGGGTCACACCGTCGGCGATCAGCATGTACGCCGTGCGCGCGTGATCCGCGATCACCCGGAAACGTACGTCGGAGGCGCTGTCCGCCCCGTAGGTGCTGCCGGAGAGACGCTCGGCGGTGTCGATCACCGGGCGGAGCAGGTCGGTCTCGTAGACGTTCTCGACACCCTGGAGCAGGAACGCGACCCGCTCTATCCCCATCCCGGTGTCGATGTTCTGCTTGGGCAGCGGGCCCAGGATCTCGAACGCGTCCTTGCCGGTGCCCTCGCCGCGCTCGTTCTGCATGAACACGAGGTTCCAGATCTCGATGTAGCGGTCCTCATCCGCCTCCGGACCGCCCTCCGCCCCGTAGGCCGGGCCGCGATCGTAGAAGATCTCCGAGCACGGCCCGCACGGTCCGGGAACACCCATGGACCAGTAGTTGTCCGCCATCCCGCGACGTTGGATGCGGCCCTCCGGGACGCCGACCACGTCACGCCAGATGCCATACGCCTCGTCATCGTCGAGATAGACGGTGACCCACAGCAGCCCGGGGTCGATACCGAACCCGCCGTCATCGACGGACGAGGTGAGCAGTGACCACGCGTGCCGGATCGCCCCCTCCTTGAAGTAGTCACCGAAGGAGAAGTTGCCGGCCATCTGGAAGAAGGTGTTGTGGCGTGTGGTGATGCCCACCTCCTCGATGTCGAGGGTGCGCACACACTTCTGGATGGAGGTCGCGGTGGCGTGCTCCGGGGTCTCCTGGCCCAGGAAGTAGGGCTTGAACGGGACCATGCCCGCATTGACGAACAACAGGTTCGGATCGTCCAGTACCAGTGATGCGCTGGGGACCTCGGCGTGTCCGGCCCTGACGAAGTGGTCGAGGAATCGGCGCCGGATCTCATGGGTCTGCACAGGGGGCCTCACTGGGGTCTTGAGGAGGTGGTCGGACGACTGCTCAGCCTACCGGCGGCACTCCGGCGTCGAGGAACGGACCGGAAGAGCCTTCGAACGCCCTCGGCACGGACCCCGCCTGCGGGGACCGTGCCGAGGGGACTGCCGGCGATCCGGCCGGCGATCTGACGACGCGCGAGTAGCCGTATCAGCGCGGCATCGGGGGCAGGATGATGCCGAAGTTGGCGGCGGTGATGAACGCCTCCTGGGGAAGCAGACCGAGGCTGTGCGCGCCGGTCCCCCACACGCCCACCGAGGTGGCCACACCGACCAGGGTCGAGAAGATGCTCGCGATTCCGCTCATGATTCCTCCGAAAAGTGCTCGACGACTTGAATGTTGCGCCCGTTCAGACAGGCCTCATGAGTTTCACATATTTCGACCCGGGCAGCTAGGTGGATCCGCGGACGATGCCCCGCAGTCGGGTCAGTCTCGTGCGCAGGTCACGTTCGTAACCGTGTCCGGTGGGCGAGTAGTAGTCCCGACCCACGAGCTCGTCGGGAGGGTACTGCTGCGCCACCACCCCCGCCGGCGACTGGTGCGCGTAGCGATATCCGACGCCGTTGCCCAGCCCCTTCGCCCCGGCGTAGTGACCGTCCCGGAGGTGACGCGGGACCTCCCCGACGCCACCGGCGCGCACGTCGGCCATCGCGGCGTCGATCGCGGAGATGACGGCGTTGGACTTGGGCGCCGTCGCCAGGTGGATGGTGGCCTGGGCCAGGGCGAGGCGGCATTCCGGCAGCCCCACCTTCTGCACGACCTCCGACGCGGCGGAGGCGGCGAGCAGTGCGGTGGGGTCGGCCATGCCGATGTCCTCACTCGCGTGCACCATCAGTCGCCGCGCGATGAATCGCGGGTCCTCCCCCGCGACCAGCATCCGCGCGAGGTAGTGCAGGGCCGCGTCGGCGTCCGATCCGCGGATCGACTTGATGAACGCGCTCGTGACGTCGTAGTGCTGGTCACCGTCACGGTCGTAGCGCACCGGTGCCGCGTCCAGGCTGAGTTCGACCGTCTCCGGGGTCACCACCGCGTCCTCGGCGGCCCCCGCGGCGGCCTCGAGGATGGTCAGGCTGCGCCGGGCGTCGCCGCCGGAGAGCCGGACGATGTCCTCCACGGCGGCGTCGGTCACCTCGAGCGCACCCCCGTAGCCCCGCTCGTCCGCGACGGCCCGCCGGATCACCGTCGCCACCCCCGCCGCGTCCAGCCCCTGCAGCTCGGCGATGAGCGAGCGGCTCAGCAGCGGGGCTATCACCGAGAAGTGCGGGTTCTCCGTGGTGGCGGCCACCAGGAGCACGATCCCGTTCTCGACCGCGGCCAGCAGCGCGTCCTGCTGGCTCTTCGAGAAACGGTGCACCTCGTCGATGAACAGCACCGTCCGGCGGCCGTGGAGTTGACGCGTCCGGGCGTCCTCGATCACCGCGCGGACGTCCTTGACCCCGGCGCTCAGGGCGGAGAGCGCCACGAAGTGCCGTCCGGACGTGCTGGCCACCAGATTGGCCAATGTCGTCTTGCCCGTCCCCGGCGGCCCGTAGAGGATCACCGAGGACCCTCCCCGGCCCTCGACCAACCGCCGCAACGGAGAGTTGGGTCGCAGGAGGTGCTCCTGTCCCACCACCTCGTCCAGCGTCCGTGGCCTCATCCGGACCGCCAGCGGAGATCCCGGGTCGACCTGCGGGACAGACCCCTCCCGCGGACCCGGTCGCGCATCCCCGGCCGCGAACAACCCTGCGTCTTCGCTCACGCGACCCAGGCTACCGACGGACCCCGACACCGCTTGGATGGTGAACATCAGGAGACGAACAGACCGTCCGGGTGGTCCGGCCCGTCGCGATGGGGTTGAGTGGAACCCGCGTGTGCCCCGTCACCACGGGGTAGACCTTGAGTCCGTACCCCTCCCGTCCAGCCCGCCCCCGAGGAGCCCCGCCCGATGAGCCGCCATCACGACGCCTGCCACGGACCCACCCT
>NZ_JAALDW010000337.1:0-3270 GCF_014145055.1 Dietzia sp. DQ11-38-2 | reverse complement strand
GGCCGGGGGCCACGATGGCGACCCCGGGCGCCACGCCGGCGACCCCGGAAGCCGTGCCGGCGACGCCGAGGACGCGGGCGCGTTCCTCGTCATGGCGACGCCCGGTGACGACCACTTCAGCCATCTCCGTGCTGGTGAGGCGAGCAGCGCGGTGCTCCTGGAGGCCACGTCCTTCGGCTTGTCGACCTGCCCGATCAGCGAGGCGCTGGAGGTGCCGGCGACCCGGCGGGTGTTGCAGCAGTCCGCCATGTCGAGCGGATGCTTCCCCCAGCTCATCATCCGGATGGGGTGGGCGCGGCCGGGCGCGAAGGCCCTACCGCTGACGCCGCGACGGCCGGTGGCGGACATCCTGACGACGATGTCCTCCGGGGTGGCGGCGGCAGCCAGGGCCACGGCCTGATTCAGCCCCGGATCCCGGTCAGTCCTCGTGCATGATGAGGACGGGGCAGTGCGCGTGGGTGGCACAGGCGGAACTCACCGATCCCACAAGAAGCCCGACGAAACCGCCGTGCCCGCGGCTGCCGAGCACGAGCATGTACGCGCCCCTGCTGTGCTCGATCAGCAGGCGCGCCGCGGGCCCCTGCAGGACCGTCTGGCGGAGCCCTTCGGGGGGTGATCCGTCGAACGCGTCGTCGACCGCGGTGGCGAGCAGCTTTGCGGCATCCTCGTCGAGTGTCCAGTCCGCCGAGTAGTAGGCGTCGATCATCGGCGGGTAGTCCCAGGTGGTGATCGCCTCCACCGTCAGGTCCAGGGCGGCGGCGATCTGCGCGCCTCGTCGTAGTGCGGAGAGTGACGGACGGGACCCGTCGACTCCGACGACGATGCGGTCCGGGCTCAGTGCTTTGGTCATGCCGTCATCGTCGTACCGGTACCGGAACCGCCGATAGGGCCGAAAGTCCCGCGGTGAGAGGTCCCCGGGTCGATCGACCCGTCCGACCGTGCGTGTGCCCGTCGGTGGTCGGGCATGCCGGTCGAGTGGACCGTCGAGGTCGGGCCCAATGGCCCTACTCCGCCCCGATCGGCGGGACGACGATGGGTCGTGACCACCCGTCACGATGTTGCGTGATGTCGTCCGAGCAGAAGGAGCACGATCATGGCGGACAACCTGGCACGTTTCGATCCGTTCGCGGGGCTCGACGCCCTGCGGAGGGAGTTCCTGGACAGCGGTCTGTTGGGCACCCTCCGCGGCAGGGCCCCGACCACCGACGTGTACACCGAGGGGGACACGGGGTTGGTGGTGGAGGTCCATCTCCCGAACTTCGAGGAGAAGGACATCTCCGTCGCCGTCGACAAGGGGACGCTGTCCATCCAGGCCGAGCGGCACGAGCGCGACGAGGACAAGTCGCGCAAGTACGTCGTCCGCGAGAGCAGCAGCAGCTTCTTCCGCAGCATCGCGTTGCCCGATCACGCCGATGTCCAGAAGATCACGGCCGACTACGACGACGGTGTCCTCAAGGTCACCGTCCCCCTGGCGGAGATCTCCGCGCCGACGAAGATCCAGATCGGGTCCGGTGGCAGCGCGCCGTAAGTCGCCTGGTCGGGCGCACGGGTGGGTTACCGCGGCGGCCGTTGTCGCGGTCGTCCTCCTGCTCCTTCCTGTGCTCCTGTTGCCCCTCACCACGTCGGTCCCACTATGGGCGTGGCTACCCCTTCTCGTGCTGGGCCTGGGCGGTCTGGTCTGGCTCGTCGCCGCGCGTCGCCGGCGGTGGGTGCGGCCGGCCGCGGTGGGCGTGGTGGCGATCGCGGCGATCGGGTCGGTGCTCGCCTCGCAGACCCTCGCCGTGACGCCGCCGATCACCGGACCGGACGGCGAGCCGGTGCCCGGCAGCATTGCGTCGATGGAGGCGGTGGAGCTGAACGGCAGCGAGCAGTGGATCACCCTGCGCGGCCACGACACGTCAAACCCGGTCCTGCTCAACCTCGGGATGGGCGGCCCGGGCGGCGGCGGGTTCTTCAACTCGCGCGAGTTCCGGCCGCTGGAAGAGCACTTCACGGTGGTGAACTGGGACGAGCCGGGGACGGGCAGGTCGTACGGCGCCGTGCCGTTCGACGAGCTCGACCGGCAGCGGTTCGTCGACGACGCGGCCGCGCTCGCCCGGTACCTGATCGAGCGATTCGGGCAGGAGAGGATCGTGGTCTACGGGGTGTCGTGGTCGAGCATCCTCGGCATCTGGCTGGTGCAGGAGCACCCCGAGCTCTTCCACGCCTTCGTCAGCAGCGGGCAGATGGTCAACACAGGTGAGAACGACCGGATGGGCTACGAGCTGGCGCTGGCGCACCTCGAGGAGCAGGGCGAGACCCGGCGTGCGGACAGGCTCCGCGAGAACGGGCCGCCGCCGTACCACGGCGAGAACGTGGTGCGGCCCTACGTGGACTTCCTCGACGTGCTCAACGAGATCATGGGCACGCCCCGCTACACGCTGGTGGTGCCGCTCCTCGGGTTCTTCGTGCCCGAGTACGGCTACCTCGACACGATCAACCACACCCGCGGATTGATCGACTCGTTCAACGCCGTGTATCCGCAGCTCGAGGACCTGGATTTCGTGGAGCAGGCCCCCGAGCTGGAGGTGCCGGTGTTCTTCTTCGTCGGACGCCACGACGTCAACGCGATGCCGAGCCTGGTGCAGGAGTACTACGACGTACTCGACGCCCCGACCAAGGAGCTGATCTGGCTCGAGGGCGGACACGGTCTGGGCAGCGCGGAGAACACCGACGTGTTCGTCGACGTGATGCTCGAGCAGGTCCGGCCGCTGGCGGTGGCGTGACCCGCCCGTCACCCACCCGGCCCGTCACCCACCCGGCCCGTGACCCACGGGGCGTGTCACACCACGAGGACGGACGCCACCGCGAGGTAGATCGTGACCGTGATGATGTCCTGCAGCACCGTGGCGAGGGGGCCCGAGCCGAAGGCGGGGTCTTTGCCGACCCTGTCGATGAGCCACGGCAGCACCAGCGCGATGACCGTGGCCAGTGAGGCGGCGGCGAGCAGCGCGAGGGCGACCGCCAGCGCCACCGACCAGTCCTGCCAGATCACACCCACCAGGACCAGTGACACCACGCCGAGGACGAGCCCCAGGAGGATCCCGGTGAGGATCTCGCGCCCTGCCACCTGACGTATCCCGACCCCCAGCGAGAGTCCGCGGATGACGAGCGCCTCGGTCTGGGTCCCGATCGCGTCGGCGAGGTAGACCACGCCGGGGACGAAGAACGCGATGAGGACGTGCTCGGCGAGCACGGCCTCGAAGCCGCCCACCACTCCCGCGGCGAGCA
>NZ_JAALDW010000034.1:0-3102 GCF_014145055.1 Dietzia sp. DQ11-38-2 | reverse complement strand
GGGCGCGGGGACGGTCGTGTCGGCCGAACTCACGGGCACGCAGGGGTACGACGCGGTGACCGTACTGCGGTCCTCCGGGGAGGACGGGGTCTCGACCGTCGACTCCGCGGGTTCCGACTCGGGCCGCCTGGCGACGGGACTCGCGCTCGCGGAGCAGCTCGCACGAGGCCAGGGTCACTACGGTCTGCGTCCGGACGCGACCGCGGCGGTGCCGTCGCTCCCCACCGCGCCTGCGCGGTGATAGCCTGAAGCCCCGTGGGGTGCACCGGAGCCACACCAGCATTCATCCATTCCGGCGTCTGGACACGGGAGTCCCCTTGGCACTGAACCGAGCCGCGTCGCGGTCCGCGACCAAGCACATCTTCGTCACCGGTGGCGTGGCGTCGTCGCTGGGTAAGGGGCTGACCGCCTCCAGCCTGGGGCAGCTCCTCACCGCGCGCGGACTGCGCGTGACCATGCAGAAGCTCGACCCGTACATCAACGTGGACCCGGGCACCATGAACCCGTTCCAGCACGGTGAGGTGTTCGTCACCGAGGACGGCGCGGAGGCGGACCTCGACCTGGGGCACTACGAGCGCTTCCTCGATCGCGACCTGAGCGCCAACGCCAACGTGACGACCGGACAGGTCTACTCCGCGGTGATCGCCAAGGAGCGTCGCGGCGAGTACCTGGGGGACACCGTCCAGGTGATCCCGCACATCACCGACGCGATCAAGGAGCGCATCATCGCGATGGGCGCGCCCGACGAGCAGGGGCGCCGCCCGGACGTCGTGATCACCGAGGTCGGCGGCACCGTCGGCGACATCGAGTCGCAGCCCTTCCTGGAGGCCTGTCGGCAGGTCCGCCACGAGGTCGGGCGCGAGAACATCTTCTTCCTCCACGTGTCGTTGGTTCCGTATCTCGCGCCGTCGGGCGAGCTCAAGACCAAGCCCACCCAGCACTCCGTGGCGGCGCTCCGGTCCATCGGCATCGTCCCGGACGGTCTGGTCCTGCGCTGCGACCGTGAGGTGCCGGACGGGTTGAAGTCCAAGATCGCGCTCATGTGCGACGTCGACCTCGAGGGCGTCGTCTCGACCCCTGACGCGCCCAGCATCTACGACATCCCCAAGGTCCTCTTCGGTGAGCACCTCGACACCCACGTCATCCGCAAGCTCAATCTGCCCTTCCGGGACGTCGACTGGACGGTGTGGGGCGAGCTGCTCAGGCGTGTGCACGAGCCCCGCGAGGAGGTCGAGATCGCCCTGGTCGGCAAGTACATCGACCTGCCCGACGCCTACCTCTCGGTGACCGAGGCCCTGCGCGCGGGTGGCTTCGCCCACCGGGCGCGGGTCAACATCCGGTGGGTGGAATCCGACGCCTGCGTGACCGAGGCCGGCGCGCGGGAGGCACTCCGGGGAGTCGACGGCATGCTGATCCCCGGCGGCTTCGGCATCAGAGGGATCGAAGGCAAGCTCGGCGCGATCTCGTGGTCCCGCAGGAACGGGATCCCGTTGCTGGGTCTGTGCCTGGGACTGCAGTGTTCGGTGATCGAGGCGGCCCGGTCGGTGGGACTCGAGGGCGCGTCCTCGACGGAGTTCGAGCCCGACACCGAGCACCCGGTGATCTCCACGATGGCGGACCAGGTCGACGCCGTGGCGGGCAACGCCGATCTGGGGGGCACCATGCGACTGGGCGCGTACCCGGCGGTCCTGAGCAGGGGGTCGCTGGTCGCCGAGGCGTACGGCGCCACCGAGATCTCCGAACGGCACCGGCACCGGTTCGAGGTCAACAACGCCTACCGGGACAGGATCGCCGAGTCCGGGCTCCGCTTCTCCGGCACGTCTCCCGACGGCCACCTGGTCGAGTTCGTCGAGTACCCGCGGGAGCAGCACCCGTTCTTCGTCGCCACGCAGGCGCATCCGGAGTACAAGTCGCGGCCCACCCGCCCGCACCCGTTGTTCGTCGCCTTTATCAAGGCGGCGCTGGACTACGAGAACGAGATGCGGCTGCCGGTCGAACCGTGGCGGGCCGACCAGTCGGGGGAGCCCGCTCCGGCGACCGTCGCCGCGCCGGACGCCGGGACGTCCAGTGTCCGCGTCGATGACGTCGACGCCGAGCTGACCTCCGACGCCCGCGCGGACGGGAGCTGATCACCGGTGGCCGACTCCGGCGCCCCCGGGTCGCACGACTACCGGACCGTCGCCAGCCGGGAGATCTTCGACGGCCGGATAGTCCGGTTGCGCGTGGACACCCTCACGATGCCGGGCGGGGGGACCGCCGAGCGTGAGATCTGCGGGCACGATGACGCCGTCGCGGTGATCGCGCTCGATGACGCCGATCGGATCACGCTGGTCCGTCAGTACCGCCACGCGGTGGGGGAGCGACTCTGGGAGCTGCCGGCGGGGTTGTGCGACGTCGAGGGGGAGCAGCCCGTGGAGACCGCACGCCGTGAGCTGGTCGAAGAGGCCGGGGTGGAGGCGCGGTCCTGGGAGCCGGTCATCTCGATCGTCCCGTCACCGGGCTTCTGCACCGAACGCGTCCACGTGTTCCTCGCCACGGAGCTCAGTGAGGTGGACCGTCCGGAGGCCCATCACGAGGAGGCGGATATGGAGGTCACGCGTATCCCGTTCCCCGACGCCGTGGACGCCGTGTTGGACGGGCGCATCGTCAACGGCATCGCCGTGGCCGGGATCCTCGCCGCACGGGCGATGCTCGCCGGGCGCTGACCGGGCGCCAGCGATGATGCCGGCCGCTGCCCTGATGACGCCGTCCGTACCGCGATGACACGTCACGACGGCGCTGCGGTCCAGATCCGCGGATACCTCGACCACCTCGCCGTCGAACAGGGGGCCTCCGCCCACACCCTCGCCGCCTACCGGCGTGACCTGGAGAAGTACCGGCTCTACCTGTCGGAGGCGGGGGTCGAGGATCTCGGGGCCGTGACCGAATCGCATGTCGAGGAGTTCCGGGTGCGGCTCGCCACCGCCGACCCGGACGTCGGCAGGAGAGCGCTCGCGCCCAGTTCGGTCGCCCGTGCGCTCGCCGCGGTCCGGGGACTGCACCGGTTCGCCACCAGGGACGGCGTGACCCGTGTCGACGCCGCGGCTGCCGTGACCCCCCCGC
>NZ_JAALDW010000336.1:0-2014 GCF_014145055.1 Dietzia sp. DQ11-38-2 | reverse complement strand
GCCCGCGGCCAGGGCGGCCACGCACATGAGACCGGTGGGGCCCGCCCCGAGGGAGAACGCGGCCACGCCGATCGCCGCGACGCCCGGGACGAGCCTGCGCGTCGCGATGGACCGCTCCACGAGCGACCAGGTGAGCAGGGCGCCCAGTGCGATCACGGGCTCGGGACGCAGCCCGTTGTTGAACGCCATCCAGAAGGCCAGGAACAGCGCGGCGCCCGTCCACCGTGGCCGGTGCCAGGTTCGGGCGAGCCGGCCCAGGCGCGGGACCACCTCCCGGCTGATGATCAACCAGGCCAGGATTCCGCACGCCAGGGTGGGCAGGCGCATCCACGGGCTCGCCGTCGACACCTCGGCGAACACCCGGAGGATCTCGTAGTACCACCCCACGGGGGACTCGGGGGAGCCGAGCCAGCGGTAATAGTTGGCCATGTAGCCGCTGGGCCCGGCCGAGCGGGCCATGGTGAGCAGGTAGCCGTCGTCGGAGGTGTTGGCACCGACGAGATGCCAGAACCCCAGGACTCCCACCACCACGCCGTCCACGGCCGACAACCGGGTCCACGAGCGGGGGACGAACCGACGGTCGGACCGGCCGTCGATCCCGTCGAGGCGGTGCAGGAACACCACCGAGGCGAGTGTGGCCAGGACGCCCAGCGCCATCATCGCCAGCTTGAGCGCGGTGGGACTGGACGAGTACCGGGAGTCGACGGTGATCTCCACCGTCGACGAGTCCAGCCCCTCCGGCGCCGAGGCGGGCGTCAGGTCCGTGAAGATCCCCGTGACCTGCGGGCGCATGGTCCCGGGGACGGCCGCGCGGACCGGGTCCTCACCGTCCGCCTCTCCGTTCGGCTGCCCGTTCTCCGCGGCGCCCCCGTCCGCACCCTCGTCGTCGGACAGTCCGGTCAGCTCGGCGACCAGGATCCCGACCTCGGCCCGTACCCGCAGGGACCCGCAGTCCGGGTCCCGGAGGGCGGACAGCGGGACCGAGAGCAGGGGCGTGTTCCTGACCGCCACCTCGATCGCGGGGTCGCCCGCGGCGTCCGTGGAACGTTGCACCACCAGACCGTCGGAGATCCGGCCCGGGGCGCCGTCGGGCAGGGTCGAGAACACGATCGTGTCGTCGGGGACCTCGGCCAGCGGGCCGCAGGGGGCGGTGATGGTCAGGTCGAGCGGCCTCCCGGAGACCAGGGGGGCGGTGACGGAGGCGTAGTCGGGTCCGGCGGTCCAGCGCACCTCGGTGGTGTCCTGGTGGACAGGCAGGAGACCGGCGAGGATCGCCAGGAACGCGCCGAGGAAGCCGGTGATGACGGCCATGCGACGGTCGCGGTCGATCCCCGGGTACGGGTGCAACCCGAGGGGGCTCCCGTCGCTCGTCGTCACGGTGTGGTCACCTCATCGCACCACGATCACGGCGAACGGACCCACGTCGTGGACCTCGAAGTGGGGGCCGGTCACGGCCTCCGAGGGGATGGTGACGCCGAACCGGCGGACGTTGGGGTCGTTGGGGTAGGTGTCCTCGGCCAGGCGCAGGGTGTACCCGGAACCCGACGGGCGGGCGACCACGGCGTCCGGGCGTCTCCAGGGCGTGTCGGTCATCATCGCGTACAACTCGTCCGCGCTCGTGGCGTCCTCCCAGCCGATCATCGTCTCGTTGCGTTCGGCGTACCGGCCGAGCGGGTTGGCGTAGTGGGAGGTCACCGCCTGGTAGGCCAGGTACGGGTGGTAGGCCAGGAAGGCGTCGGCGGTGCTGGCCACGACGAGGTCGGTCCTCTCGCGGCCCGGGAACGCCTCGAGGATGACGCTGTCGATCTCGGCGTAGTGGGATTCCGGTCCGGGCGGGTAGCGGTCCGCGCGCTCGCCGTCGCCGTCGGTGTCGGTGTAGGCCAGGCGGATCTCCTCGTGCAGGTGATCGGGGATCCCCTGCGCGTGGGCGACTGCGGCGAGGGTGGCCATGACGCCCACGACGGCGGTCGCGCGGCGACGGCGTTCGGCGGCCTCGGCCGTGGGTCGGTCGGCC
>NZ_JAALDW010000335.1:6388-8031 GCF_014145055.1 Dietzia sp. DQ11-38-2 | reverse complement strand
GACCACCTCGATCGGCTGGCGAGCCAACTCGAGGCCTACTTCGCCGGTCGCCTGCGTGAGTTCGACGCCCCCGTGGACTGGGCGGCCGCGGGCGTGCACGATGAGTTCTCCCGCGAGGCCTACCGCGAGATCCAGCACATCCCGTACGGCGAGACCTCGACCTACGGGCAGGTCAGCGTGGATGCGGGCCGACCGCGCAACGCCCGCCGGGTGGGGCGGTTGTGCACCCTCGTGCCCGTGCCGTTCGTCATTCCCGTGCACCGGGTCCTCCGCGCCGACGGTGGAATGGGGAGCTGTCCCGAGTACCGCCTGCGGCTCCTCGAGCACGAGCGGCGCAACCTCACCGCGGAGGTCCCGGTGCCTTTTCCCGGCAGCGGCGTGCGGAACGGTGGCTTCTGAGCGGCGGGTCATCCGGAGAACGGTGGACACCCGGCGACCGGGTCATCCGGAGAACGGTGGGCACCGAACCACCACGTGGATAGTCTGGCGGCAGTCTGACCGCCGACCATGAACCGGGGGAGAGCCCATGACTGTTGGAGATGTCACAACCCAAGGGCCGCAGTCGGTTCCGACGCTCAGCGCCGGGGGCACGGTCGAGAGGTTCCTGCGCGTCCGCCAGCTCACCGACCTCTTGGCCTCCCGCCTGAGCGCCGAGGATCAGATTCCGCAATCGATGACGGCGGCCAGTCCCGCGGCGTGGCACCGAGCGCACACGACGTGGTTCTTCGAGGAGTTCGTACTGGGGCGTCTGCCGGGGTACACCTCGCCCGAGCCGGTCTTCCGGTTCCTCTTCAACTCGTATTACGAGGCCGTGGGACCGCGGCAACCCCGGCCCCAGCGGGGTCTCATCACCCGCCCCTCGGTGGCGGAGATCGGCGACTTCCGGTCGCGCGTCGACGAGGCGGTGGTGGCCGCGCTCGAGGCGGGACGGGTAGACGATCGCGGGCGTGAGCTCCTCGAACTGGGCTGCCACCACGAGCAGCAGCACCAGGAGCTGATGCTCATGGACGCCAAGCACCTGTTCTCCCACAATCCGACCGACCCCGTCTACGTGCACAGGTCCACGGACCCGGTCGCAGCGGCGCCGAGGGAGACGGACTGGCTCGACGTCGTCGAGGGGGTCGCCAGGGTCGGCGCCGCGGACCCGGCCGACCGCTCCGGGTCCCCCCACGACGATCTGCCCTCCGGCGGCTTCTCCTACGACAACGAACGCCCACGTCACCGGGTGTGGATACCGGGCGGCCAGGTGGCCGGTCGTCAGGTCACGGTGGCGGACTGGAAGCAGTTCATGGCCGATGGCGGGTACTCCCGCCCCGAGTTGTGGCTCTCCGACGGGTGGGCCGCCGTGCAGACCGAGGGCTGGGACGCGCCCGGGTACTGGCGTCGCGAGGACGGCATCGGGGCCCCCGCCGCCACGGACGGGAACGCCTCCGCCGACGGTGACTGGACGACCTTCACCCTCTCGGGCCGCCGGCCGGTGGTCGACGCCGAGCCCGTCTGCCACGTGTCCTTCTATGAGGCCGACGCGTTCGCCCGGTGGGCCGGTGCCCGGCTGCCCACCGAGTTCGAGTGGGAGGTCGCGTCCGCCGGCTGGCGGATCGGGGACGAGCTCGATCCCGACCGGTGCCACCCGCGGCCCGCCA
>NZ_JAALDW010000335.1:0-6367 GCF_014145055.1 Dietzia sp. DQ11-38-2 | reverse complement strand
GGACCGGTCGATCGGCGGGGTGTGGGAGTGGACCTCCAGTGCCTACCTGCCCTACCCCGGGTTCGTCACCGAGGAGGGTGCGGCGGGCGAGTACAACGGCAAGTTCATGTCCGACCAGCATGTACTGCGCGGCGGCAGTGCCCTGACCCCGGCGGGTCACACGCGGCCCACCTACCGCAACTTCTTCCCCGCCTCGTCGCGGTGGGCGGCCACCGGACTGAGGCTCGCGCGATGACCGGCACCGAGAATCCGCGTGGGACCACGACCACGACCACGACCACGACGACGACGAGGACGCCGCCTGCAGACCCCGACACCGCCGCTCTCGAGTCCGACCTTCGCGACGGGTTCTTCGCCGACCCGCCGACCGTTCCGCCACGCTGGTTCTACGACGAGAAGGGCAGTGTGATCTTCGATCAGATCACCAGGGTCGTGGAGTACTACCCCACGCGGGCCGAGGCCGAGATCCTCACGGCCCGGGCACGCGAGATCGTGGCCGCGGCCTCGACGGTGGTCGAGCTGGGGGCCGGGACCTGCGAGAAGACCCGGGTACTCCTCGACGTGCTGACACAGGCCCGCGCGGATGCGCGGTTCGTGCCCGTGGACATCAGTTCCGAGATGCTCGTCGAGAGCTCGCGCGCGCTGGGGCAGG
The DNA here is from genome assembly GCF_014145055.1 of Dietzia sp. DQ11-38-2. Classification (NCBI taxonomy): domain Bacteria; kingdom Bacillati; phylum Actinomycetota; class Actinomycetes; order Mycobacteriales; family Dietziaceae; genus Dietzia; species Dietzia sp. DQ11-38-2. The sequence continues at coordinate 5,715 of NZ_JAALDW010000335.1, read as the reverse complement.
AGTATCCGGGCCTGCGGATCGACCCGGTCATCGGTGACATCACCGCCCTCGAGGGGCCTCTGCCGGGTGAGCCGGGAGGACGGTTGGTGCTGTTCCTCGGCGGTACCGTCGGCAACTTCAGCGAGAAGCAGCGGGCCGGGTTCTTCCGGATGCTTCGTGCGCTCATGGCGCCGGGGGACCGGCTGGCGCTGGGATTCGACCTGGTCAAGAACCCGGACCGGCTGGTGGCGGCCTATGACGACGCCGCCGGCGTCACCGCCGAGTTCAACCTCAACATGCTCGACGTGATCGCCCGGACCGTCGACTGCACCGGTCTCGACCGCAGGGACTTCCGGCACGAGGCCGTGTGGAACGAGACCGAGAGCCGTATCGAGATGTGGTTGCGCGCCGTGCGTGAGGTGCGGATCGATTTTCCGACGCTCGAACGCGGCCGGACCCTGGCCGCGGGTGACGGGATCCGCACCGAGATCGCCCGGAAGTTCGAGCCCCGAGCACTCGTGGACGAACTCGCGGGACACGGTTTCGGCGATGACGCGGTCTGGACCGATACGGCCGGGGACTTCGGGTTGGCCGTCGTCGTCGTCGGGTAGCGGGCGGTCGTCCGTCGTCCCCGGGAGCGGTCGCGAGGCGGGCCGACGACGGTCGGAAACGGTACGTTGGACTGTCCCGTGCACCACGCCTTCGTCGGTGACGGTCCGTCGGCATGGACCACCCGAGCCGACCCCGCCGCTCCTGGTCGCCGTACCCGGGTGCCGCCCGGGGTCGACAGGCTCACCGATGTCTGGGGCCGCACGGGGTGTACGACGTGTGCCGGGCCGCTCGCGCTGTCACAATGCCCTCGTGCCCGATTCCGCCGCGCCCGATTCCCCCGTAGCCGAGACGCTCCCGCCCGAGCCCGCCGCTCCCACGATCCCGTCCCCGGTGACCCAGGTCCCCCTGTCCTCCTCCGCGGTCTACGTCGCGGCGCCCGAGGGCGACACCGGGAAGTCGACCGTGGCTCTCGGGCTGCTGCGGATCCTCGCCGGGACCGTCCAGAGGGTGGGGGTCTTCCGTCCGGTCACCGTCGCGCCACGTGTCGCCGGCGCCGGGACCGGACCAGGCGCGGAGTCCGTGACGGGAACAGACCCCACGCGCGACCGCATCGTGGAGATGCTGCTCCAGCACACCACCGTCGATCTCGACTACGAGGACTGCATCGGGGTGACCAATGCCCGGGTCCACGAGGACCGCGAATCGGCGCTCGCCGAGATCGTGGACAGATACCACGTGGTGGCCGCGCAGTGCGATGTGGTGGTGATCCTCGGGACCGATTACACGGGCGTGCCCAGCCCCACCGAGTTCGACTTCAACGCCACCCTCGCGGTGAACCTCGGCGCGCCCGTTCTGCTGGTGCTCCGCGGTGCCGATCGGACTCCGGGGGAGATCGGTACCAACGCCCGACTGACCCTGGAGGAACTCCGACAGGAGCACGCCCACCCGGTGGGCGTCGTCGTCAACCGGTGCGACCCCGAGGACCTGGAGGACATTCAAGCCGAGCTCGCTCCCCTGGACCTGCCCGCCTGGACGTTGCCCAGCCAGGCCCTCCTCACCGCGCCCACGATGGGTGAACTGGTCGAGGCCGTTGACGGCACGCTCTACTCCGGTGACCCGGCGCTGCTGGACCGGGAGGTCATGAACCTCATGGTGGGCGGGATGACCGGCGAGCGCATCCTGGAGCGGCTGGTGGACGGCATGGTCGTGATCGTGCCCGCCGACCGGACCGACGCCGTGCTCGCGGTCCTCACCGCGCACGCAGCGGAGGGGTTCCCGTCGTTGGCCGGGATGATCTGGAACGGCGGTCTCATGCCGAACGCGGCGATGGACCGACTGGTCAGGGGAATGCGCTCGACGTTGCCGATCGTCTGTACCTCCCACGGCACCTACGACACCGCTCGCCTGGCGGCGGACACCCGGGGGCGCGTCTACTCCGGGTCCGGGCGGAAGGTCGAGACGGCGCTGAGCCTGATGGAGACCCACATCGACACCGAGGAGCTGCTGGCCCGTCTACGCGTGGACACCCCCAGTGTGATGACGCCGCAGATGTTCGAGCACCAGCTCCTCGAGCGTGCCCGCGCGGACAAGCGTCACATCGTGCTCCCCGAAGGCGACGACGACCGCATCCTCCACGCCGCTGGCCGGCTGCTGCGTCGAGATGTCGCCGACCTGACCATCCTGGGCGATCCCGAGACCGTGCGCCGACGCGCGGACGAACTGGGCATCGACCTGGCCGGGGCACAGATCCTCGACCCGCGCACGAGTGAGCACGCCGAGCCGTTCGCCCGGATGTACGCGACGCTGCGCGAGCACAAGGGCATGACCCTGGACGTCGCGCGGGACAGGATGCTCGACATCTCCTACTTCGCCACGATGATGGTGTACACCGGCCTCGCCGACGGAATGGTCTCCGGCGCCGCGCACACGACCGCGCACACCATTCGGCCCGCCCTGGAGATCATCCGGACGAAGCCGGGAGTGAAGACGGTGTCCAGCGTGTTCCTCATGTGCCTGTCCGACCACGTGCTGGCCTTCGGCGACTGCGCTGTGGTCCCCGCCCCGACCGCCGAACAGCTCGCCGACATCGCGCTGTCCTCCGCCGAGACGGCCTCCCGGTTCGGAGTGGAACCACGGGTCGCGCTGCTCTCGTACTCCACCGGTGACTCAGGCAGCGGAGCAGACGTGGACAAGGTGCGCGAGGCCACCGAGATCGTCTGCGCGCGCATCGCCGCCGCGGGCGAGGGGGACCCGCTGGCGGACCTCATGGTGGACGGGCCGCTGCAGTTCGACGCCGCCGTCGACCCCACCGTGGCCCGCAAGAAGATGCCGGACTCGCCGATCGCCGGCCGCGCCACCGTGCTGATCTTCCCCGACCTGAACACGGGCAACAACACCTACAAGGCGGTGCAGCGTACCGCCGGCGCCGTGGCGATCGGCCCGGTCCTGCAGGGGCTCCGCAAGCCCATCAACGACCTCTCGCGTGGCGCGCTGGTCGAGGACATCGTCAACACCGTCGCCATCACCGCCGTCCAGGCGCAGGGCACGGCCGACCAGGCGCAGGCCGCGGCCGCAGACCCGGGAGAGGAGTCGTGACCCGCGTCCTCGTCATCAACTCGGGGTCGTCCTCCCTCAAGCTCCAGATCATCGACACCGCCGTCGAGGTGGAGTTGGCGTGGGCGCTGGTCGAACGAATCGGGGAGCCCGTCGGCACCCTGGCCGTGCGCCACGGTGACCTGTCCGGCTCGCCGGGCGGGGAGCGCACCGTCGAGGCCGCGTTCCCCGACCACACCGCAGCGCTGAGTCGGGTCCTTGAGGAGGCGGGGCGGCTCGGCGCTCACCCCGCCGACCTGGGAGTCGAGGCGATCGGCCACCGGGTGGTCCACGGGGGGCCGGATTTCCACGACCCGGTCGAGGTCACCCCCGAGGTGGAGGCGGGCATCGAGAGGCTCGCGCTGCTGGCGCCCCTCCACAACCCCGCTAACCTGCGAGGGATCCGCGTGGCCCGGGAACTACTGCCGGGCCTGCCGCACGTGGCGGTGTTCGACACGGGGTTCTTCCATACGCTGCCCGCCGCCGCGCACACCTATGCGATCGATCACGCGCTGGCGAAGGACTGGGACCTGCGCCGCTACGGTTTCCACGGCACCAGCCACGAATTCGTCTCGCGCCGCGCGGCAGAGGTACTGGGGCGCCCGTATGACGAGGTGAACCAGATCGTGCTGCATCTCGGCAACGGGGCCTCGGCCTCGGCGATCGCCGGCGGCCGGGCGGTCGACACCTCCATGGGGCTCACACCGCTCGAGGGTCTGGTCATGGGCACGCGTCCCGGTGACCTCGACCCCGGACTGATCATCCACCTCATCCGTGACCGCGGTATGTCGCCGGAGGACGTCTCCACCCTTCTCAACCGTAAGTCGGGTCTGGAGGGGTTGGCGCGGGTGAGCGACTTCCGCGAGCTGCTCGCGCGGGTCGACGATGGTGACCGCGACGCCGTTCTGGCCTACGAGGTGGTCGTCCATCGCCTCCGCCGCTACATCGGCGGATACTGGGCGGTTCTCGGCGACGTCGACGCCATCACCTTCACCGCCGGCGTGGGTGAGAACGTCGCCCGCCTGCGTGCGGACGTGTTGTCCACGCTCGTCGGGTGGGGAGTGGAACTCGACCCGCAGGCCAACGAGGACGGGGCGGGCGAGCGGATCATCTCGCGCGCCGGTGGCCGGGTCGCGGTCCTGGTGATCCCGACCGATGAGGAGTTGGCGATCGCCCGGGCGTGCGACACGGTCCTGGGGTTGGGAAGGTAGGCGGGCGGCGCGGAGCACCCTTTACATAAGAACAACTTTAGTATTACAGTGAGGGCTCTCCTCCCGGGCGTCAGACCGGGCCTGACGAAGCTGGTCGATGACGAAACCCTCAGGATCCGAGCCTGCCGGATGCGCTGCCGAGAGTGCCACTGAGCCTGCCCGTGAGATGCGGCGCGGCCGGCCACGAGGTCGTCGCAGGAACGGGCTGATCCCTGTCGCCCTCGCGGCCGCGGTCACCCTGGTGCTCGGCGGGGCATCCGTCGCCCGGGCCGTCTCCGCCTCGCCCCTGGACGCCCACACCGACCTCGAGTTCTCACTCGACGGCGTCACGTGGTCGGACGCGCCGGACCTCGTCCTGAGGTCGTGGGGGTGCGACCTCGCCGGCGGGCCCGCGCACACCGATCCCCGGGGTGCGATCGGGGGCACCCCCGAGGTGGACCCGTGTTCGATGTCGCCGGGCCAGTCGATCGACAGGACCTATCACGTGCGCAACGCCACCACGACGGGGCGGACCGGGCGATACGCGGTGGGGATCGGCGACTACCTGGTCTCCGGCGGGGCCGAGTTCGACGTGAGCAGCACCCTCACGGGCGCCGTTGAGGTCGACTCCCGGACCGTGACCCTCTACGGCCCCGACACCCCCCGTGCCGGGGATTCCCCGGCCCGCGGGACCACGGTGGCGGCTCTCGACCTCGCTCCCGGGCAGACGGCGACGGTGGTCGACGAGGTGTCCGTGCCCCTCGACGTGGAGAACCACACGCAGCGACAGAGCGTGAGTCCGATGATCTGGGTGTCCTTCTCCGACATCGGGGTGGTGGACACCGACGGAGACGGGTTGCCGGATCTCGCCGAGGACCAGCTCGGCCTCGACCCCACCGACCCGGTCAACCGACTGCCCGACGGCAGGACCGGCCGGAGCTTCGGGCCTGAGGTGTTCCTGCCTTCGGCGTCCGAGGGGATCGTGCTCGACGTGGATACCTCGTCCCTGCCGCCGGGCCTGCGGCTCGAGGACGGGGTCCTGAAGGGCACACCCACGAGGGCGGGGACCTACGACATCGGGTTCGCCGTGACACTGCCCGACGGGGCCACCTACCACTCCATTCGACGAGTGGTGATCCGTCCCGGGGCCGGCGGCGGCTCCGTGGACCTGCCCGACCTCATCTGGCCGGTGGTGATCGTCGGGGTCATCGGACTCATCCTGGGGCCGTTGCTCGGGTCCCTGGGCGGATCCCTGGGTGGGTCCCTGGGTGGATCCCTGGATGGGGGGATCGGGGACTCCCTCGGCGGATGGCCCGGCGGGTCGGCCGGCGTGCCCCCGGACGGGTCCTCCGACGGCTCGGCCGCTTCCGGGTCCTCGCCAGGCACCGTCGCCCCCGTCAGC
>NZ_JAALDW010000334.1:0-5119 GCF_014145055.1 Dietzia sp. DQ11-38-2 | reverse complement strand
CGGGGCCGGGCTCGTCCTGCGGTCCGACGCCCAGCGAGCGGACAGTGAGCTGCGGCGTCGCTTCCCGTCCGCGGTCCGTGGCGCGCGGCGTCGCGTGGGTTCCTCGGGGATTCAGGAAGGGCGTCGGGTGGGCGGCTCGGTGGATCTCGGGCAGAGCCGCTTCGGTGGCGGGCGGCGTCAGATCGGGGCGTGATCGGGCCGGGGGTGGCGCGGACGGCCGCGGACGTGCAAAAGATTGCATGATGTTGCATACTCGTGCGCATGGCAATCACAGTGGCAGTCGCGGGTGCATCGGGTTACGCGGGAGGGGAGTTCCTCCGCCTCCTCCTCGGGCATCCCGCGGTGGTGTCGGGTGAGATGGAGATCGGCGCGCTGGCCGCGGGGTCCAACGCGGGCCAGCCGCTGGCCGAGCACCATCCCCACCTCCTCCCGCTCGCGGACCGTGTCCTGGTCGAGACCAGTGCTGACACCCTGGCCGGTCACGACGTCGTGGTCCTGGGACTGCCGCACGGGCACTCCTCGGAGATCGCCGAGCAGTTGGGGCCAGACGTCCTCGTCGTCGACCTGGGCGCGGACTTCCGGCTCTCCGACGCCGCGGACTGGGAGGCCTACTACGGCTCCGCCCATGCCGGCACCTGGCCGTACGGTCTGCCCGAACTCCCCGGCGCGCGTGAGGCGCTGCGGTCGACCCGCCGTATCGCGGTCCCCGGGTGCTTTCCCACGGGGGCGAGCATCGCGCTGTTCCCGGCGGTCGCTGCCGGCCTGGTCGACGCGTCGGGGATCACGATCGTCGCGGTCACCGGCGCCTCCGGTGCGGGGAAGTCCGCCAAGGTGCCGATGCTCGCCTCGGAGGTCATGGGCTCGGCGAAGGCGTACGGCGTCACCACCCATCGTCACGCTCCCGAGATCACCCAGAACCTGCGGGGGGTCACCGAGTCGCGGGTGTCGGTGAGCTTCACCCCTGTCCTGGCCCCGATGGCCAGGGGAATCCTCACCACGGCGGTCGCCCCGACCACCGCGACCGCGGAGGAGCTGAGGCGGGTGTATGCCGAGGCGTTCGACGACGAGCCCTTCGTCCACGTGCTGCCCGTGGGAGTGCAGCCGATGACCGCCTCGGTCCTCGGGTCCAATGCCGTCCAACTGGGTATCGAGGTCGACGAGCGGGCCGGACGTGCTGTGTTCACGGCTGCGATCGACAACCTCGCCAAGGGCACCGCCGGTGGCGCCATCCAGTCGATGAACCTGGCTCTCGGACTCCCGGAGACGGCCGGTCTCAGCACGGTCGGCCTCGCACCGTGACGGTGGGCGCCTCGTCCGGCGCGGTATCCGGTGGCCGCGCCCACGGACTCGAGTCGTGGTCCGATCCGGTCGGGAACGACGCGCTGTTCTGGGTGGCTCCCCCGGGCACGACGTCGGTCCTGGAGGTCCACGGCGAGGGTGCGGGTGCCGCGGAGTTACGGTGGAGCATTCTGAGCGCCGAGGTTCCGGCGATCCGAGCGGTGGTCCTGCTCGGCGGACCCGGATCCGGGGACACCGGGCAGGATTTCACGTTCACGCACTCCGTCGCGGAGGACGTCGCCCGGTTCGTCGGCGCCCGATCCGGTGGCGAGGTCGGTCCGATCGAGGTCCTGGTCTTCCGACCCGACACCGATCGGTCGCCGTGGCCGGAGCCCACACGCACCACGGACGGGGTGGAGTTCGCGTTCCGCCACCGCGGGGGCGCCGACGTGCGCCTGACCCTGACCGTTCCCGACCAGCCGGAAGAGGCCTGACATGACCACCAAGATGAACGACGGGTCCACCGAACTGACGCCGTTCGTCCGCGCGCACGTCCTCGCCGAGGCGCTGCCCTGGCTGCAGAAGTTCCACGACACCATCGTCGTGGTGAAGTACGGCGGAAACGCGATGATCGACGACCAGCTCAAGGCGGCGTTCGCGGCCGACATGGTGTTCCTCCGGACCTGTGGCCTCAAGCCGGTCGTCGTCCACGGTGGCGGCCCCCAGATCACGTCGATGCTCGGCCGACTGGGGATGGAGGGCGAGTTCCGCGGAGGCTTCCGGGTGACCACCCCGGAGGTCATGGACATCGTCCGAATGGTGCTGTTCGGCCAGGTCGGCCGGGAACTCGTGGGCCTGATCAACGCGCATGGTCCGTACGCGGTCGGGATCTCCGGGGAGGACGCGGGGCTGTTCACCGCCGTCCGGCGGACGGCGATGGTCGACGGCGAGCCGACCGACATCGGGCTGGTCGGCGATGTGGAGTCGGTCGACCCCGCTGCCGTCCTGGACCTCATCGAGGCCGGCCGCATCCCGGTCGTGTCCACCATCGCACCGGATGCCGACGGCACCGTCCACAACATCAACGCCGATTCCGCCGCCGGTGCACTGGCCACCGCGCTCGGTGCCGAGAAGCTCGTCGTCCTCACCGACGTCGAGGGCCTCTACACCGATTGGCCGGACCGGTCCTCACTGGTCACGCACCTCGGAACCGGTCCGCTCGAGAAGATGCTCCCGTCACTCGAGAGCGGGATGGTCCCGAAGATGGAGGCGTGCCTGCGGGCGGTCCAGGGCGGGGTGCGGGCGGCCCACGTCATCGACGGGCGCGTCGAACACTCCGTGTTGCTCGAGATTCTCACCGAGGGCGGCATCGGCACCATGGTCACCGCGGGTGACCACGAGATCCGCACACCGGTAGGAGGCGCGACATGACCGGATCCGACACCCCATCGCTCACCGCACGGTGGGAGAGCGCTCTCATGCGCAATTACGGGACCCCGCCCCTGGAGCTCGTCTCGGGCCGGGGCGTCACCGTGATCTCGGCCGACGGCCGCGAGTACGTGGACTTGCTCGGCGGGATCGCGGTCAACGCGCTCGGCCACGCACATCCGGCGGTGGTGGACGCGGTCAGCCGCCAGGTCGCCGAGCTGGGCCACGTGTCCAATCTCTACATTCACCCGAAGGTCGTGGCGCTGGCCGAACGGCTCGAGTCGCTGCTGGCGGTGGACGAGCCCGTCCGCGCCTTCTTCTGCAACTCCGGCGCGGAGGCCAACGAGGCGGCGTTCAAGATCGCCCGCCGGACGGGCCGCTCACGGATCCTCGCGGCCGAGAACGGGTTCCACGGCAGGACCATGGGCGCGCTCGCGATGACGGGCCAACCCGCCAAACGGGAGCCGTTCGAGCCGATGCCCGCCGGGGTCGAGTTCTTCCCCTACGGAGACATCGAGGCCCTCACCGCTCTCGTCGGACAGGCTCCGGGGGACACCGCCGCCGTCATCCTGGAGCCGCTCCAGGGCGAGGGCGGGGTCGTCGAGCCCCCCGAGGGTTTCCTGTCAGAGGTGCGCGCGGTGTGTAGCGAGCACGGCATCCTCATGATCGTCGACGAGGTCCAGACCGGGATCGGCCGCACCGGTGCGATGTTCGCCAGCCGGCGGGCAGGGGTGGTCCCGGACGTGATCACCCTGGCCAAGGGCCTGGGAGGGGGATTGCCGATCGGGGCCTGCCTCGCGGTCGGCGCGGCCGGGCAACTACTCACCGCGGGCCAGCACGGGACCACGTTCGGAGGTAACCCCGTGGCGTGCGCGGCCGCACTGGCGGTCCTCGACACGATCGAGTCCGACGACCTGGTCGCGCACGTGGACCGGCTGGGGAAGATCCTCGCCGCGGAGATCGAATGCCTGGACCACCCGCTCGTCGACCACGTCCGCGGGAGCGGCCTGCTGCTGGGCGTCGTCCTCACCGCCCCGCTCGCCAAGTCGGTGGAAGGGGCGGCCCGGGAGGCCGGGTACCTCGTCGGCGCCACCACCGCGGACGTGGTCCGCCTCGCACCACCGCTCATCCTGACCGAGGAACAGGCCGCGCGGTTCGTCGCGGGACTCCCTGCGATCCTCGACGCGGCGACCCCGAAGGAGTCCACCCCATGACCGCAGCTACACCGTCGGTGCGACACTTCCTGCGTGACGACGACCTCAGCCCCGAGGAACAGGCCGAGGTCCTCGATCTGGGTCTGCGGCTCAAGGCCGACCCGTTCTCGGCCCGCCCGCTCGAGGGTCCGCGCTCGGTCGCCGTCATCTTTGACAAGACGTCCACGCGGACGCGGTTCTCGTTCGATGCCGGCATCGCCCAACTGGGCGGGAACGCCATCGTGGTGGAGTCCGGATCCACCCAGATGGGCAAGGGTGAGACCCTCTCGGACACCGCCCGGGTGATGTCGCGCTACGTCGAGGCGATCGTCTGGCGGACGTACTCGCAGGACGCGCTCGTGGAGCTCGCCGCGCATTCCGACGTACCGGTGGTCAACGCGCTGACCGACGAGTTCCACCCGTGTCAGATCCTCGCGGACCTGCTGACGATCCGGGAGAACTTCGGTCGCACGGCGGGCCTGCGTGCGGTGTACCTCGGTGACGGTGCGAACAACATGGGGCACTCGTATCTGCTCGGGTTCGCCACCGCGGGCATGCACATCACCATCGCCGCGCCGGAGGGCTACCAGCCGACCGGCCAGGTGGTCGCGGACGCGGAGCGGGTCGCGGCGGGGACCGGCGGTTCCGTGGCGATCACGACCGACGTCGACGCGGCGGTGGTCGGGGCCGACGTCCTCATCACGGACACCTGGGTGTCGATGGGGATGGAGGACTCGGCGACAGAGCGGATCCGCGACCTGGCCGACTACCGGTTGGGCCAGGACTCGGTCGACAAGGCGTCTGACGATGTCATCGTCCTGCACTGCCTCCCCGCCTACCGCGGCAAGGAGATCACGGCCGAGGTCATCGACGGGCCCCGCAGCCGAGTGTTCGACGAGGCCGAGAACCGGCTCCACGCACAGAAGGCACTGCTCGTCTGGCTCATGGGGCGGTCGTGACCACGATGGGCACGGTCAGCAGGACCGCCAGACACGCGCGGATCGCCGAGATCCTCGAGCGTCGCGCCGTCCGCAGCCAGACCGAGCTGGCGGAGGCCCTGGCCGAGGAGGGCATCGCCGTCGCGGTGGCGACCCTGAGCCGCGATCTCGACGAGCTCGGGGCCGTCAAGCTCCGGGCCGCGGACGGCGGGGCTGGTCGCTACGTCATCCCGGAGGACGGCAGCCGGGCCCCCGGGATCCCCGGGGGCACCGACCGGCTCA
>NZ_JAALDW010000333.1:0-3043 GCF_014145055.1 Dietzia sp. DQ11-38-2 | reverse complement strand
CGTGGCCGAGTTCGACGCGGTCGCTCCGCCGGCCTACCCTCTCCTGCACGTCCTCACCGGGCCGGTGCGCAAGGCCGCCACCGACACCGGTGACGTCGAGGTCCCGCCACTGTGGGCCGGCTCGGGCTGGCGTGCGGCCGGGTCCTACGCCGATCGGCCGGCCGCCGAGGTGGTCGCCGAACTCTGGGATCGGGGCACGACTCTCACGGGATGAACGCCTGAGGACCGGGCCGAACCCCCGGGGCGGCTCAGTCGGTGCGACGCTCCGCCTCGGCGGCGATGTCCGCCAGATCCTGCTCCATGGCCTTGCGGGTCGCTCGTTCGGCGAGCCCGCCCATCAGAGCCATCACGACCCGGGAGATCGCCGGGGCGTGCGCGGTGTGGGAACCGAACCGCATCCGCAGGGTCGACCCGGTGCCGTCCGGGTCCGGGGTCACGGTGAACACCGTCTTGTACTCGGTGCCTCCGTTCTCGGAGACGATCGCGGTGGAGTGCGGAGGCTCGGCGGTGAGGACCATCATCTCCTCGGTGGACTTCACGCCGAACATCCTGCGGGTCTCCCGCCATCGCAGCCCGGGCTGATAGGGCCCCGGCGTGAGGATCTCGACCGCCAGGACCCCGCTGAGGGTGCGGTGCGCGGAGGGGATGTCGGTGAGCACGGCCCAGACCTCGTCGGGGCCGGCGGCGACGTGACAGGAGAGATCGAGCTGCATGGAATCGAGGTTACCGCCTGAAATGCGGAAACCGGCCCCGCTCGAGGCGGGGCCGGTCACACGCGGTGCCCGGGCCAGGCCGAACCCGGCCCGGGCTGATGCGCCGTCAGGCGCGTCGACTCAGGAGCCGAAGTTCTCGACGAAGCCGCCGAAGAAGCCGAGGACCTGGGCGATGAGGTCGGAGCCGAAGTCGGCGGCAGCCGAACCGGTGTTGACGGCGGCGGAACCGGTGGCGATGCCATTGATGAAGTCGGAGATCATGGTTGAGATCCTTTCGTCGTACCGACGGTGGGCTCTCCACCGCCGTGGTCTGCGTCGTTCGGACGCTCAGTGGGTACATCCGGACGACTGCGGCCGACGTTACCCAGAGAAGACTCCGAACCCCACCTGACAAGGGCTTTTGCCACGCGGTGGACGGTAAGGCCGCGTTCATACCAACAGGAAGTGAGTGACTGAAAGTGCTCAGGTGAGAGCTGTCTCACATTTAGTCCCGGGTCGGCGCACAGGGCGTCAACCGGCGGTCCGTGCGCGGGGTCGACGGGCCTAGACTCGGGGGCGTGAACTCCATCCGCACCGCGACCGCTTCCTCCGGACCGATCCCTCTGCCCGCGGGCTTCCGCGCACACGCGGGGGCCGCGGGGCTCCGCGAGGAGGGGGACGACGTCTTCGTCGTCGTCAACGACGGCCCGTCCCCGGCCTCGTCCGCGGTGTTCACCCGGTCCCGATTCGCCGGCCCCTCGGTGGTCCTCAGTCGGGAGAACGCCGCGGGCGGCCGGGCGCGCGGCGTGGTGGTGGTGGCCAAGAACGCCAACGTCGCCACGGGCGAGCAGGGGATGGCCGATGCGCGCGAGGTGCTCGAGCACGCGGCCGCGGCCGTGGGTACGGCGCCGGGGGAGATGCTCATCGCCTCGACCGGGGTGATCGGCCGGCGCTACCCCATGCCGATCCTGCGTGCCCATCTCGACTCGTTGGCCGAGGCCGGGTTCGACGCCGACGCTCTCGCTCTGGCCAGCGCGATGATGACGACCGACACCCACCCGAAGACGGCGACAACGGACATGACGACGACGACGGGCGGCACCGCCCGGGTCGTGGGCATCGCCAAGGGGGTCGGGATGGTCGAGCCGGACATGGCCACGATGATCGCCGTGGTCTTCACCGACGCCGCCGTGGAGCCCGGTGCGCTCGACGCCGCGTTCCGGAGCGCGGTGGACGCCACGTTCAACTGCCTGTCCGTCGACACCGACACCTCGACCTCCGACACCGCGATCGCGCTCGCCAGTGGTGTGGCCGGTCCGGTCGACGACGTGGAGCTCCGGAGAGCCCTGGAAGCCGTCTGCCTGGACCTCACCCTCCAGCTCGCCCGGGACGGCGAGGGCGCCACCAAGCTCCTCACCGTAGAGGTCACCGGCGCCCGGGACCGCGCCCAGGCCAAGCGCGTGGCCAAGACGATCCTCAACTCGCCCCTGGTGAAGACCGCCGTCCACGGGGCGGACCCCAACTGGGGCCGCGTCGCCATGGCGATCGGAAAGTGCCAGGACGACACCGACATCGACCCGGAGCGGGTGCGCATCGTCTTCGGCGACCTCGAGACCTATCCCGCATTCCCCGGTGACGCAGAACTCGAGCGGCTCACCGAGATCATGCGGGCCGACGAGGTCACCATCTCGGTCGACCTGGGTGTCGAGGGCGGCGCCGCCGACGGTGACTGCACGGTCTACGGCTGCGACCTCTCCCGCGAGTACATCTCGATCAACGCCGACTACACCACCTGAGCCGGGCACCGGGTGGGCGCCGGGCCATCCGGACGAAATACCCGGGCTTCAGGCCGCGGGCCGTCCGTCACCCGGTGGTCCGGGGCTGCCGGCGCGCCATCTCGAGGATCGTGTCGCGGGTGTCGTGCCAGACCCGACCGGTGATGTCGCCCCACGGGTCGTGGCCACCGGGGACCAGGGACACGCGGGCGGGGTCGCCCGCCCGGCGGGCCTGGCGAACGTAGGTCTCGGACTGCTCGGGGGACACGACCTCGTCGTCACGACCGTGGACGCACACCACCGGGACCCCGGTGGGCAGGTGGGACACGGGCGAGGCGTCCCGGTAGCGCTGAAGACGGGTGCCGGAGGGGCCGCCGAGGAGCCCGGCGACGTACCTGTCCCCGGCCTGTTCCGCGCGCAGCAGATCCGCCACCCCGGCCAGGGACACACACCCCGAGACCGGGACGACGGGACGGGATCCGGGCAGCGAGGACGGTAGTCGTGCCCGCCCGGCGACCCACAGCGCCAGGTGCCCGCCGGCGGAGTGCCCGGCGACCACCACCCGGCGCAGGTCCA
>NZ_JAALDW010000332.1:1758-20117 GCF_014145055.1 Dietzia sp. DQ11-38-2 | reverse complement strand
TTCACCGAGCCTCTCGCCGCGTGAGCCGAGTCAACGCTGGGCGCGCAGGGGCCGGTAGAGGATCAGCGCCACCAGAAGCGCTCCCACGAGGACGACAAGCGACCCGAACAACGTGGTGCCGCCGAGATCACCGAATCGGGACAACACCGCAATCGACCCGGCGCCCATCGCGGAGCCGCTGAATCGCACCAGATTGAAGATTCCCAGGCCCGAGCCGCTCTGACCGGCCCGTGTCTGGGTGGCGCCGGTTGACGCCGGCGTCTGGACCATGGCGATCCCGACACCGTTGACGACCAGCACCGCGACCGTCAACCAGTGATTCGCCGAACCGATAGCGAGAACGGCAGCGAGCATCGCAACCGACACAGTGAGCAGCCCCAGTCCCGAGACCAGCGTCCTGGTGAGCCCCCACTTCGTGATCACCCTGGGGATGCTCGACGCCACAACCGCCATGGTCACGGGGAGGGCGAGAAGAACAAGGCCCGCCTGCGTCGTACTCATCCCCCGCATCGACGTCAGGTACAGCGGGATCAGTACCAGGATGGATCCGATCGTGAACATCTGTGAGTAGCCGGCAACGCTGTTCAGCACATAACGTGGCTCGCCCATGAGATGAATCGGCACGAACGGGTGGTCAGTGCGCCGCGACCACCAGACCGAGAAGCCGACCAGGACCATTCCAGCGCCCACCAGAACACCATGGACTGGCCACGGGACGGACGGGCTTGACAGCATGAGGATCGAAAGGATCAGAGCCCCGGCGCCCAGGGTGAAAGTAGTCGCCCCGGGCAGGTCCAGTTTGAGCGGCGAACCGAGATGCCGCGGGACGAACGCGATCGTTGCGATGAACCCGATCAGGCACATCGGGGCTAGGCTTCCCAGCGCCCATCGCCACGTGAGCCACCCGTCGATGAGGCCGCCCGCGCTCGGACCGATCGCCTGGCCCAGTCCGTTGACGGTCGCCCACGCACTGATCGCGACGGCGCGGTGATGTGCACCGAACATCCAGGAGATGAGGGCCATGATCACTGGGGCGAACGACGCCGCTGCCAACCCAGCCAACGCACGCCAGGCTACGAGGGCCTGAAGGTTCGGAGCGAGCGCCGCACCAACCGAGCAGATGGCAGTGCCGATGAGTGCCAGGCAGTAGACCAGTCGGAGTCCGTATCGCTCGCCGAACCAACCGAACAGTGGCATCGACACGGCAAAGGTGAGCATGAAGCCGACGATCACGAAGATCCCGCTCGACAGTGGCGCATCGAACTCGAGGAGAATGCTGTGCAGTGGGACATTGAGGAAGTTGTTGCTCAAGGTCCCCACGAACGTGCCGATGAGCACCGCGACGAGGCCCAGACGGCCACCTCGGCGGAATCTCGTCGTCTCGCCCGGCAGCACCGAAAGCGTAGTGCTCACCCGTTACCCCCGGTCTCTTCGCCTCACACGCCCGGGCGGAAGCCCGAGCGGCCCCTCTCTACCGCACGCACGCTGGGGCCCTTCATTTATAGTCGAGTTAGCCCGCCCTTACCCGGGTCACACTGCCCTGGATTTCTGGTTAATCACCGGGCAGGGTGCACAGGAAGGGGCGGGCGGACTCTCATCGAGGTCGAGGGTGGCTAGAAGATGAGGATGGCGATGGTTGTGGACAGGGTCAGGCCGGCCATCACGGGGACGAAGCACTTTCGTGCCAGGTCGACCGCTGAGGTCCGGGTGACGCCGGCGACCGCGACCAGTGACGACCACGCCACGAGGGTTCCGCCACCGGCCCAGATGTTGCCCATCTGACCGATCGCTGCGAGCGTGGCCGGATCCATGCCGACCGCGGGCGCCAAACCGCCGGCCAGGGAACCGGTGAGCGGGAGCCCCGAGAAACCCGACCCGTCCAGCCCGGCGACCAGACCGATCAGCAGCACACTGAACCCGGCGAAAAACGCGTTCTCGGGGATCCCGGACTGGGCCGCGGTGACCATGTCGAACAGCAGAGTCGGGGCGGTCTCACCCTCCCCCAGACCGAGGATCCGTCCGGCGAACTCGCCGTTGCCCAGGAAGAAGAACCCGGCGATCGGGATCACGATGCCCATCGCACGGAAGGCGAACACGAGACCCTCGATGATGTGCTCGGCGCACGTCTCGAAGAATCCCGCCTTCGTGGTGTCGGTGGCGCAGATCAGGTACGTCATGATCACCGCGATACCCCCGACTATCGCCGCCGCGTCGCCACCCTCGAGATCGGGCACAGCCGTGAACTTGGCGATCAGCAGGTAACCGATGAACGCGGTATAGGCCAGCGGCACCAGGACCGCGAACGCCCGCGCCTTCCTCGAACTGGGCGCCTGCTCGATGACGTCCTCACGGTAGGCGATCGCCTGATCGGGCCCTGGCTCGCTGTCCGTCAAGGTCATCACCGTCGACCCGCTGACCGGATCCTGAGCCGTCGCCGCCACAACCGGCTGCGGCTGCGGCTGCGGCTGCGGCCGAGAGACAGCTCGACCCACGAACGCACTCAACGCCTTGGCCCGCATCCGACTCTCCGACGGGACCTTCGACCGCCCCGATCCGCCACCCAGCGGCAGATCAACACCCCGCTCCCACGCATCCAACAACTCAGGCGAAGGACGACGGAATGACCGACGACTGGTGAAATACGTGATCACCATGGCCGTGATCCCCACGATCAGCGACATCACCATCGCCTTGTCAGCAACCTCATCAACACCCACACCCGCCGCGGTCGCCGACAACCCCGGCGCCACCTTGATGATGTAGTCCGACGACAACGCCATCCCCTGACCCGCCAGAGCGATGATGACACCCGCGGTCAACGGCGGCAGACCCGACCGGATCGCCACCGGGATCAGCACGGCCCCCACCAGCGGCACCGCAGGAGTAGGCCAGAAGAACAGCGAGATCACATAGGTCACCACCGCAATGACGAGGAAACTCGACGTCGGCCCCTTGATCACCCGACGGAACGGCTTGATCATCAACGTGTCAGCACCGATGGCCTTCATCGCCCCGAGCATCGCCGTGATGAAGGCGATCACCAGGAAGATGTTGAACAACTCCCCGGCCGCCACGAGACTGCCCAGGAAGATAGACGCCAGACCGGCGAGAGGATCCATCGTGTACACCGTGGCGGTCACCAGCGTCGCCACCACAGCCGGCACCACAATGTTCTTACGCGCCATCATCGTCACGAGAATGACAACAATCCCGATGAGATAACACCAATGCGCGGCAGTAATCTGAATATCCATACCTAGCGCCTTCTTGTTGGTCGAACGCTGAAGAGTTGGTGCTCACGGAAAGTGATGCCACAATGCTCTCCGGATGTGACCGCCCTCACAACGGATACTATGCACAGTGCGAGACGCAGCCGCTGTGAACAATGACCCCGGTTGGCCGCAGGCAGCGTCCCTCGTCCAGTTCCGATTGGGCTCTAGTTGCTGCGGGGACGCGTGCTGATCCGGTTGGAGGGGACCCGCACATCGATCAACGAGTCACCGCCGGACTTCCGGGCGAGCCATGCGGGTCCTACTAGGTGCGCGAATAGCGCTCGTGCAGGGCGTAAGCCTGCTGTAGGAGCTGCTCGAGCTCCCAGAGTTCGCCCGGACCTCCGAAGTACTTGGGCACGACGGACCAGAGTCTGCTCTCGTTCTCGACGATGCGGTTCCAGAGCCGCTCGCGCTCCTCGATCTCGTCGCAGAACCTGGTGTCGAGGTAAGACTGGCTGCTGCGGCGGAGGTCGCCGACGATGGTCAGGGCCCTCCGCAAGACCGAACGAGAGGTAGACCAGCCGGTCCAGTAGGCCGTCGATGAGGAAGTACAGCTGGCGCAGGCCGAGCAGGGAGAACACAGTGGCAGTGAAGACGATGAAGACGTTCCGTGTGAGCCCGAAGATCGCCGGGATCGAGTCCAGGGCGAACAGCAGGTCGGTCCCACCGATGGCCACCATCACCAGCAGCATCGGCGTCATGACCTTCTTGCCATTTTCTACGGTGAACAGCTTGTCACCGTCGTAGTGGTCGGTGGCCGGGATGACCTTCTTGGCGAGACGCACCGTGATGTTGTCGGGGTCGTCCGACTCGTCACCGGGGGTCAGCAGCCGGCCGGCGGTGACGACGAGGAACAGACCGAATATGTAGAACAGGAAAGCGAAGTTGTCGAGTAGAGCTGCGCCGATGACGATGAACCCGGTTCGGGCGACGATCGCGAAGGTGATGCCGAACAACAGAACTTTCTGCTGGTCGGCTCGGGGCACCTTGAAGCTCGACATGATGATCAAGAACACGAACAGGTTGTCCACCGACAACGCCTTCTCGGTTACGTACCCGGCGAAGTACTCCACACCCATCTGGTGTCCGCCGAAGGTCCACACCGTGATCCCGAACATGATCGCGACACCCACGTAGATCGAGAACCAGATCGCAGCCTCGCGTAGCGTCGGGATGTGCGCCTGGCGCACATGGAAGAAGTAGTCGAACGCCAGCAGCGCCACAATGAGGGCAATCGTCACGCCCCACACGAGCGGGATGGCACCCATGGCGGATTCCACGAGTCCTCCTCAGGTGATCGGGGTTTCGGCTATCCGACGGCCACGGCGGCGGGTTCCTCGTTGCTGCGTCCGAGTTTCTGGGCCAGGACAGCGCAGACGATCAGCTGGGCCTGGTGGTAGATCATGAGCGGCAGGACGATCATCCCGAGCGAGCCGCCAGTGAAGAGCACCGCGGCCATCGGCAGCCCGGCCGCGAGACTCTTGTTGGAGCCGCAGAACAACACGACCACGCGGTCGGGCTGGGAGAAACGCAACGCCTTGCCGTAGAGGAATGCGGTGCCGAGCGCGAACGCGAGCAACACCAGACAGATCGCGGCTGTGATCACCAGCTGGGACGGGGCCGTGGAACTCCAGATCCCCTCGACCATTCCGGCGCTGAACGCACCGTAGACGACGAGGAGAATGGCCCCCCGGTCAACGACCTTCGACACGATCGGCCGCGCCGAGAACCACTGCGACAGCCACCGACGGGCCACCTGTCCGAGAAGAAACGGGACCAGGATCTGCAGGACGATGGAGAAGATCGCACCGCCCCCGACCGAGGACGAGCCTGATGACGCCATCAGGAGAATCACCAGCAACGGGGTCACGAAGACCCCCAGCACGCTCGAGAGCGACGCCGTGACGATCGCTCCCGCGACATTGCCTTTGGCCACCGATGTGAATGCGATCGAGGACTGAACCGTCGACGGTACGAAACACAGGAACAGCAGGCCCATATACAGTTTCTCGTCGATCAGGGCAGGGCTTAACAACTGTAAAGCCATGCCCACGGCGGGGAAGAGGAGGAAGGTCATCGACACGACGGCGGCATGCAGCTTCCAGTGGGTGAGCCCCTGGAGCGCCTGTCGAGGAGAAAGCTTGACCCCGTAGACGAAGAACAGCAGCGCGATCCCGATCGTGCTCGCTACGTCCAACACCTCCGCGAACACGCCGCGTGCAGGCAGGATCACCGCGAGCGCCACCGTCGCGAGCATCGAGAGGATGAAGCCGTCGATGTAGAACCGCCGTAGGAACTTCATTGCACTCTTTTCGGATCGAAGTTAGTCCCGGACCGCCACGGTCAACTCCACCTCAACCGGCGATCCGCCGGGAAGCGACGTCACACCCACGGCGGCTCGGCTCGGTAGGGAACCGGTTCCCAACCGGTTGAGGATCTCGACCGAGGCACCGTCGGCCACTGCGGAGTGGGACGTGAAGCCTGCACCGCAGGCGATATAGACCGTCATACGCAGGCAGGTGGCGATCCGATGTAGTCCGCCCAGCTCGGCGGCCAGCGCTGCGAGCGCATTACTCGCGGCGAGGCCGGCGGCTCGCGAGGCCTCGTCGATCGTCACTTCTTCTCCCACCCGCCCGATGACGACGAGTTCGCCGTCGATGCGGGGCGTCATCCCCGCACTCATGGCGAGTGAGCCGTGGGATGTCGCCGCGACGTACTCTCCCTGCGGCGCCGGCGACTGGTCCGTGGCTTGTCGGAGGGGGTCTCCTGCAGCGGGGTTGTCACCAGCCAAGGGACACCCCCTCTTGTCGGGGGTCACAGCCCCCGGTCAGGAGACCGCGTTCGCGGTCCACGGAGATGACCTGCGCACTGCCTTCGGCGCCCCACTCGCCCTGATCCCGGACGGAGTGCCCCATCTCCCGCAATTGCCGGATCACTTCCCCTCCGAGGCGGGACTCATACCGAAGCTCCGGCTCATCGCCGACAGTGTCGGCGTCGCTGCCGGGATACACGGTGAAGCGAGGTGCGGACACCGCTTCCTGGGCGTCGAGTCCGTGGTCGAGGAGGTGCGACAAGATCTGCATGTTCCACTGCACCTGCCCGTCGCCGCCCGGGGTGTTCCCCACGTGAAGTAGCCGCCCCGCGGTGTCGGTGGCGACCCAGGCATTGAGAGTGTGCAGCGGCTTGCGGCGCGGCTTCACTTCGTTAGGGTGCCCGTCGTTCAGGTACGCCCCCCGGCCCAGGCGGTTGTTGAGGACGACGCCGGTCCCGGGGACCACAGTCTTCGCGCCGAAGGTGAACGCCAGCGAATGGATGAAGCTCACAGCGCGCCCCTCGCCGTCGACCGCGACCATGGAGGTGGTGTCGCCCTCGGATGTGACGAAAGGACGCTGCTTCGATCGCTCGTCGAGTCGGCCACGCCCCGCCCGCACCTCATCGGGCTCGAGCGTCGTGGACCAGCGATCGGTATCGCTGCCGCAGAATGCATACCGGTCCTGGAATGCCTTGCGGGCGGACCTCGCCAGACGGTCGATCGCGCCGGCGCTGAGCCAGGGCTCGAAGCCCACGGCATTGTCGCAGAGGAGGGCCTGTTGCAGCACCATCCATCCGGCAGACGGCATCGGTGTCTGGTGGATGACCGCACCGGCATACTTCGCGGAGATCGACTGCTCCGTGGTCGTCGTGACCTGTGCCGCCCACTCGTCCCCGGTGAAGGGCGCACCTCCGTCCCGGAGGTGCCTGACCGCACGGTCTGCGAACTCGCCGGCGTAGAAGTATCCCAGCGGGTCGGCAGCCGTCGCTCTGATCGTCGCCGCCAACTCCGGCTGCCCCAGGGGATCACCAACTCCGGGGACCCGAGCATCACGCAGGAAGATGTCTGCCATACCTGCATCGTCGCGGATACCACTCAGGGCGACCGTCAGGTCCCGCGCGGTCTTGGCGGAGCAAGGTAGTCCGCGCTCTGCCGCTGCGGCCGCCGGCTCCCACAGCTCGGCGAGGTCGCGACTCCCACCACGGGCAGCCATTGCGGCCATGGCCGCGACACCTCCGGGCACCGCGACCGCGAGGGCGCCGTCGAGAGGCAGCGCAGGCAGCCCGAGTTCTCGGTAGAAGCCGGCGGTCCCGCCATCAGGACCGAACCCGCTTCCGTTGACTGTCCACACCTGTCCGTCGGGTTCGCGGACAACCGCGAAGGCGTCCCCGCCGATGCCACACTGCCCCGGCAGCGTCAACCATGACATCGCTGCCATCGCCAGGGCGGCGTCGACCGCATTGCCACCGTCTTCCAACACGCGCAGGCCGGTCGCACTCACCCGGGGGTGGCTCGACGACACCATCGCCTCGCCGGCCAGCGCCGCCGGCCGTTTGGGTGCAGTCATCGACTTCCCCTTCACGCGTTCCGCATGGCTCGCCGACGCGGACCACCGTCGTCTCCGACCTCCACGCCGACGAAGATCTCACCGTCCCTCTCTTCCACCGGGTACGTCTTGATCGCGACAGTGGCCGGTGGGTAGACGGGCTCGCCCGACTCAAGGTCGAACACGCTCCCGTGGCAGGAGCAACCGATGCCGTCGTCGACGAGCTTTCCGGACGACAGTAGGCAGTCCAGGTGGGTGCAGTAGTTGGATGTCGCGTAGGCGGTTCCGTGGAGTCGGGCGACCGCCAGCTCGACATCCCCCGCGAAAAAACGGCGGACCATTCCTTCGCGGACCTGTCCGGACCGGGCAACCGAAACGAATTCCATGACTTTCCTCGCTGTCTCTGCTCGACGTGATCGAACATCGTGGGATGGGCTTCTTGTGACTCAGCTCGCGAGGTAGACGGTCTTCTCCCTGAGGTAGAAGTGCATCATCGTCTCCCCGGCCTGTTCCTTGTGTGTCTGCGTGCTCGAGGCCTTGAACCCGCCGAAGGGAGCGGTGAGAGCCATTCCCGTGGTCGGCTGGTTTACCTTGACCAAACCCGTATCGGCGCCGGCCGCGAACTCGAGGGCCCGTCCGATGTCCCGGGTCATGATTGCGCTGCTCAGCCCGTATTCGCTGCTGTTGACCGCGGCGAGCGCCTCGCCCATGGTCGAGACGCGCTGGCAGGCGAGCAGTGGCCCGAAGACCTCTTCGCACGAAATCCGCATGTCGGTTGTGACGTCACCGAAAACCTGTGGATTGACGAAATAACCGCCATCGGCGGCGACGGCATCGGTGTCGGTCAGTCGGACGGCCCCGTCATTGCTGGCCGCATCCACGTAACTGAGGAACTTCTCGAACTGCGGGCGGGAAGCGAGGGGGCCCATCGTGACGCCGTCCGCGTCCCCCCGCCCGACGACGACCTGCCGGACCCTCTCGAGGATCCGTTCCACCACGGCGTCGTAGATCGAATCGACGAGAATCGCGCGACTGGAGCCGGTGCACGCCTGGCCGGACAACCCGAAGGCGCCTTTGACGATGGTCGCCGCGGCCTCGTCCGGATCCGCGTCCTCGAGCACCACGACTGCGTTCTTCCCGCCCATCTCGAGTTGCGCACGGCGGTCGGGGCTGCCGGCGGCGTGGATCGCGCGGCCCACCGCCGTCGACCCGGTGAACGTGATCGCCGGAATTCGTGGATCCGCTGCCAGGGCGCGGCCGACCTCGGCGTCACCGTGGACGAGTGCGATCGCTGAGGCTGGCAACCCGCCTTCCAGCAGAGCCTCGACCATGCGCTGGCCCAGCAGGGGAGTGATTTCCGAGGGCTTGTAGACGACCGTGTTGCCGGCCGCGAGAGCGGGGCCGAGTTTCCTGCTGGGAATGTTCAGTGGAAAGTTCCACGGCGTGATGACTGCCACGACACCGACCGGCTCTCGTCGCGTGTACACCAGGGGCGCCGCGGGTGACGCGAAGGTATGTCCGCCGATCCTGAGCGCCTCACCCGCGTAGAACCGCAGGTTGGTCGGGGTGCGGGACGCCTCGAACGATGCCTCGGCGCTCGTCTTCCCCTCCTCACGGACCAGTTCGGACACGAGTTGGGGGACCTGTGACTCGAGAACGTCAGCCGCCCGCATCAGAACCTGGGCACGCTGCTCCGGACTGGTCGCGGCCCACTCCGCTGCCCCGTCGACAGCCGCGTCGACGGCGGCGTCGACATCGGCGGCAGATGACCGCGGAAAAGTGCCGACGACTTCGGCGTAGTCCGCGGGGTTCTCACGTTCGAAGCGTCGACCGGTGGTCGACTCGATCCACTCCGAACCGATGAAGTTCAGTCCGTCTACTCGTTCAGCTCGCGGGGTCATTGGGTTCTCCTGGGTAGAGGGAAGCTCGCCGCTCATCGGCTGGTGCGCAGTGGTGATGGTCATCGGCTCACACCATCGCTTCTTCGATCTCGTCCATCACGTCCGCGACGTCCATCAGGTCGGTGGACTCGTCCGACAGTCGCTCCACCACCGACCCGACGTCGAGTCCGACCATGACGCGAGCGCCCATGATGTCTTCGCCCCGGTCCATCGCGAAGGCTCCGACCAACGTGCTTCCGGCGAGCATGAGAGCCGAGAACTCGAGCGTCCGGGGATCCCCGCGGTAGATGATCCGGTCGACGTCCGCGGTCGTGCCCACCACCTGGATGTTGCTGTCGTACTGGTCCGACCAGAACCAGGGGGCATCGAACGCCCCCGAGGCCCGCCCCAGGATGGTGTTGGCCACCGCAGCCCCCTGACGCCCGGCGATCTCGAAGTGCTCGATCCGCCGAGTACCCCCGATCGTCGGCACCTTCCATTCCGCCACGTCCCCCGCGGTGAGAATCTCGGGCACACTCGTGCGTCCGGCGGTGTCCGCGAGTACGCCGTTACCGACAGCCAGGCCACTCTCCTCGGCGATACCGGTATTGGGGATCATCCCGATGCCGATCACCACCGCGTCACCCACGACCGTCCCGCCGTTCCCGGTGCGCACGATGACCTCGGTACCGCGATCCTCGATCGACTCGATAGGGTGACCACAACCGATGCGCACCCCGTTCCGGGTATGTAGTTCGCACACGGCATCTGCCAACTCAGCCGGGAGCACCCCGGCGAGGGGCCTCGGCCCGGCCTCGAAGACCGTGACCTCCATGCCCAACCGGCGCACGGTCGAAGCGACCTCGAGCCCGACATAACCGCCGCCCACGATCACCATGTGACCACCAGGCCGAATGGCGGATCGCAAGGAGTCCGCGTCGTCGAGGGTGCGAAGGTAGTGGACGCGGTCGGAGGGCGCGGCTCCCGGGAACCGCCGTGGGCGGCCACCGGTTGCCAGGACCACTTGCGAAGCCTCAAGCCGCCGACCGTCCGAGAGCAGCACTCGACGTGAGGTCGCATCGATCCTCACCACGGCGGTGCCCGAGACCAGCTCGACGTCCTTGTCGGTGAGCCAACGGTCATCGAACAGTGACAGTGAGTCGAGGTCCTCCTGCCCGGAGAGATACCCCTTGGACAGAGGCGGGCGCTGGTACGGCATATGGGGCTCGTCGCACACCAGCGAGATCGAACCGTCGAAGCCTCGGCGTCGCAGGGTACGGACCGCGGAGGCGGAGGCTGTACCACCGCCCACCACGACGACGTGATGACTCTCGGATATGGCGGTCATGGCGATCAACTACTTCCGTGGGGCGCCGGACGAGGTCCGACGCCGGGTCCGGGGCGCGTCTAATGGGTCTGTTTTCTCGGCTTGGCCGAGACGAAGACTGTGCCGTCGACGATCTTGGTCTGATAGGTGGGTTGGCATTCGTCCTGATCCTCGGCGTAACCGGTCTCCAGGTCGAACTTCCATTGGTGACCGGGGCAGATCACCGCCCCGTGCAGAATGGTGCCTTTGAACAGTGATCTCTCCTGATGGATGCAGATGTCGTGGAAAGCGAAGACATCCGGTCCGACCTTGAACAGAGAGACGGGTTCGCCGGCGACATCGACCAGCATCTTCTTTCTGGCGCCGAAGCTGCTGAGCTGAACGGTTGCGACCCATTCCTCGACTGGAGCGCTCACGGGTGTCCTCCGATGTGTCTGCTCGAGATGCACCCGCCGCGGCGGCCACCCTCAGGCGCCGCCGCGGCGAGCGGGACGGCCTGTCAGGCCACGGACTCCAGGTCGGGTGCGACGTAGCTCTCGTAGAGGCCCTTGGTGTACGCGAAGCGCATCTCGGCACCCCACCGCACGGCCTGCAGGCAGCGTTGCTGGAGCTCCACGGTGTCGGCGTGGTCGAGAACGATCTGGTAGCCGCGCTCACCGTGCACCTCATCCGAGGTGATGTGAAGGTCGAAGAACTCGATCTCGTCCTCGGAGAAGCCGTACGCCTCCCGCATCGGAACGATCTGCTTCTTGTAGATGCTCGGCACCTGCGACTCGAGACCCACGATCAACGCGGCTGTCGCGACGACGAAGTGCTCCCGCATAGCGATCGCATAGCACCACGACTGCAGGCCCCGTGTGATCGCGTTCATGTTCTCCGGGTCTTCGATTCGCTCGCGTGTCGTGCCGCAGGCCTCGGCGAAATGGATCAGCAGGTCCGTGTGCCGGATGTCAGCCAGTTCCTCCTCGTACATGTTCTGCAGGAGGAAGTCCTTCGCCTCGGTGTACTGCTCCGGGGTGTTCGCGTAAATGTAGGACAGGTAGTCCGCGAAGGGGCCCACGTAGTGGTAGTGGTTCTCGGCCCACCGTGCGAAATGGTGGCGCTTGAGCGTTCCCTCGGACCAGGCCTTGCTGAACGAGGCGTCCTTGGCTTCACGGCCCTTGATCGCCTCTTCGAGCGCTGCTCGGAAGTCTTCTCGGTTCATGAGCTCGGTCATGGTGTCGTACCTTTCGGGTTGTCTACGACGTCCGTTCGGATCGTCGCGTAGGGGCCGGGTGTGTGCTCACACCCGTTGTCTCAACAGGGCTCGTGTGGTGCGTTCGGTCAGACGGCGACGAAGGAACGCTCGACGACCTCGGCGAACGCCTCGATCATGGCGGCGCCGACCGCCTTGTCCTGGTCCCCGTTCCCTCCACTGATCCCGACACCGCCCACGATCTCGTCGTCGATCCTGAGCGGGAACCCGCCGACGAAGACTGCGAATTTGCCGGGGAGCATGTGACTGATCCCGAACGCCTCGTTTCCCGGGAGCGCAGGCCCGCCGGGGGCCTCGTTGAACAGATGCGTCGCACGCTCGTGGCCGGCGGCGGTGAACGCCTTCGCGATCGCGATGTCCACGCCGGTGAGCCGGGCTCCGGGAAGGCGGTGGAGAGCCACGACGTTGCCGCCGTTGTCGACCACGCAGAGGGTCTGTTTGACGCCGATCTCATCCGCCTTGCGTCGGCCCGCTTCGAGCACGGGCAATGCGTCGTCCAGTTCGATCTTGGTGACTTGCCGCATTGGGTGACCCACTTTCCTGAGCGCGGTTCTTGTTCGGAGTTGCGGTGATCCCTCGATCACTGCGACCAAGCTTCGACCAAAGAGGCCCGAGCCTCCATGGGCAGAGTGCACAGGTTTTGCGCTGGATCTGACACAACATGCATGGGCACGACATGGCATACTGCGGCCATGGCTGCACACGCGCACGCCGCGAACCACACCGAGCAGGGACGACTTCGCATTCGAGAACTGCTGGACGAACCCGTCTTCCGCGGGTGGGCGTTGCTCGGAGGAGACGACAGCTCCCTCGACGATGAGCTGCGATGGAGCATTCCTCTGACACACGCCCTCAACCGCGCGGGATCGTTGTCCGAGCTGGTCGTCTTCGCCGAAGCCCATGAGGTCGGGACTGCGCGGGCTCATATCGACGACCTCGCCAGATCCGGAGCCGCGGCGGTGATTGTCGCGGGGGCCACAAGTTCACTCTCACGTGCACCCCTACCCGTGGTCGGCGTCTCCAGGGACATCGATTTCCTGACGTTCAGCCGCCTCACCGGGGAGCGCGTCCTCAGCGAGGAAGCACACGTCCGCCGTTATGCGATGCAGGTACACGACCGGATAGCCGCGTTGTTACACAAAGGTGCCGACCTGAACAGCCTGATTCGTGAGATCTCCGCGGTGTCGGGTCTCGATGCGGCAATTCTCGACACCCGTTCGCGGGTCATCGCCCACGGCATGGGCGGGAGTCGGCAGGACAAGGCGCGGAAGATCGCCCTCCTCCAGACTCACTTCGCGGTGTCGGAACTGTTCAATCGAAACAGCCTGCGCGAAGAACGCCTGTATCTCGCGAGCCCCCACAGCACTCCAGTTCCATTGAGCCCTGTGTCGCTTGTCGCCTGGCGGATCCAGATGGGGCCGGTAGCGGAGGGATGGTTGGTGCTCATCCCGGGCGTTGACCAGCCTGCTTTCCCGAGACATGACCTCGCGCAAGCAAGAGTTCTGCTCGAACAGTCCGCGTCGATCGTCGCTACCGAACTCGTCCGTCAGCGAAGCATCGTGGAGGCGCAGGAGCGCGCTCGCGGTGATTTCATGCAGGCGCTGGTACACGGCACCTACGCGAACAAGTCCGAACTGGCCGCCCGTGCGGAGCACCACGACTTCCCCCTCGACTCGCTCTACACGGTCTTCGTGTCTCACGTGGGTTTCGGGGACTCCACCCCATCGGAGCCAGAACAGGTGGCCCGGAAGCTGTCGCGGCTACTACCCGGGGACGGTGGGCACCGCACGTTCGCCACCGTGTTGGGCGGGATCATCGTCGCCATTCGAGCCAACCCTGGGGCTCGCAATCCCGGAGGGCACGAGACTGACGTCAAGGCTGACGCCAGAGAGTTCGCCGAGGCCGCCTCGGCATTGCTTGCCACGGAACTTGGTGAGGGAGCTGCAGTCTGTTACGGATCAACCGCTCTCGAACCCCTGGCGATCCGGGAAAGCTATCGAGAGGCACGGGTGGCGTTGGAAGTTGCTCGGAGTCTCGGACTTCGTGGCGGCATCCCACATGACGGCATCCAAGCGGTCTCAGTCCTCGCGTCGATCGCGGGAACGTCGACCGGCGCACAGTTCGTTGGCCGCATGCTCGGTCCGATGCGTAACCATGAGCTGGCAGAGGAGCTCGAGAACACCTTGTCGGCGTACCTGGGCAGCGGCGGCAACATCAACGAGACGGCCCGCCGAATCCACGTGCACCGCAACACCATGCTCTCCCGAATCGAGAAGCTATCCGGCCTGCTCGGAATGGACATCCGCAAGCCTGACAACCAGTTCTCGCTCCGGCTGGCCCTCCAGCTCGATCTCCTCACCGTCGCCCAGCAGAAGATCGCTCACGAGATCGCGCCGCCGGAGTTGTACCCCGGTAGAGTGCCCTCGCGCTGATGTCACCGCCCCAGCACGTGCCCGCGGCCATCGACGATGCGATGATGCGTCAGGCTGTTGTCCCTGTAGGGATCGGGACGGCGGAAAGAGCACTGTCTTCCAGCAGGCGGGACGAGAAATCCGCCCGCTACCTCGCGGTGGTGGCGGCGATCCGGAGGTTCACCGAGCCTCTCGCCGCGTCGGGCGTAACGTCGCCTGCGTGAACGCCGCCCCTCGGTGACGACCCACCGAGCAGGACCGCACTGACGAGAGAGGCAACCATGCCGTTGACCGGCGATTACGAACCCAGCCCCAGTACCTGGGTGCGGGAGCACGTCGAGCGGTACGAGAAGAGCAACGGTGCGTCGGGCTCCGAGCTGTCGGGAATGCCGGTGGTCATCGTGACCACCGTGGGCAAGAAGTCGGGCAAGCTGCGCAAGACCCCCCTGATGCGGGTCGAACACGAGGGTTCCTACGCCGCGGTCGCCTCTCTGGGCGGCGCACCCACCCACCCGGTCTGGTACTGGAACATCAAGGCCCACCCGCACGTTGAGGTGCGGGACAAGGACCGGGTCGGTGACTTCGTGGCCCGAGAGGTGACCGGTGCGGAACGCGAACTCTGGTGGGATCGGGCGGTCGCGGTGTACCCCGACTACCGCGATTACCAGGAGAAGACCGAGCGGACGATCCCCGTCTTCGTGCTCGACCCCCGGGACTGACGTCCCTCACCACCGCACCCACCGATCCCGGTGCCCTGCCACCCCAGGAGGCCACGAATGAGCCGAACCGCCCTCGTCCTCGGATGCGGTGGGACCATCGGGGGCGCCTGGGCGATCGCGGCCATGCACGCCCTCGCCGAGCAGGTCGGGTTCGATCCCCGTGAGGCCGACGTCCTGCTGGGCACGTCCGCGGGTGCCGAGCTGGTGACCATGATCGGCGGCGGTGTCGGGATCGACGAACTGGTCGACATGCAGCGCGGACGTGCGCAGGACCCCCGGCTCCGGGAGCACATCGCGTCCACCCCGCCCGGCAGGCCGCCTCTGCCCCGGCCACCCCTGCTCAATCCCGGGCTGCTGCGCACGCACTCCGGTCTGGCCGCCTACGCCGGGATCGCCCCCAGCGGTCGTGGTGACCTGGGCTGGCTGCAGCGATTGGCCGAGGGATTCGAGGTGGGCTCCTGGTTGCCCCACCCCGCCGCCCGGATGGTCGCCTACGACATCCGCGCCGGTGAGCGGGTCGTCTTCGGCGCACCGGGTTCGCCGATCGCGACCGTCGGCGAGGCGCTGCGGGCGTCCTGGTCGACTCCCGGGTGGATGACCCCGGTCCCCATCGGCGACCGCATCTTCGTCGACGGGGGGATGGGCTCGACGGCCTCGGTGGATCTGCTGGAGCCCGGGGACGCGGACCTGGTCTACGTCATCGCGCCCATGGCCTCGGCGCCCGGCGTCCGCGTGCCCGGACCGGGCGGCCGGATCGAACACCGACTGATCCGAAAGCCGATGTCCGAGGGACTGGCCGCCGAGATCGCCGCCGTCCGCGCCCGGGGCACCACGGTCGTCCCGATCCTCCCGACTGCCGCGGACCTCGCGGGGCTGGGTGCCCACTTCATGAGCAGTACCCGCCGTGTCGCGGCGTTCGAGTACTCGATGAGGACCGCGCCGGACACCGTCCGCACGGCATTGTCCGAGGCCGGCGTGGGCGCGTGACGTCGACCCGAGCCCGTGTCAGCGGGTCGCCCGCCGCGTGACCGGTCGGGACCCGTCACCGAGGTCCGGGTCCGGGAGTCGGCGGCCGGGGTCCGCGAGACCCACGGGGTGCCCGTCCGACGACAGCCGCCGCATGGATTCGAGGAGCATGCGCCGCGCGGTCGCGTTGACCGACGAGACCCGGCTCAGGTCCAGGGTCACCTCACCGTCGCCCGGCGGGATCTCCGCGAGTCGACGCAGCACCTGTTCGGCGCTCGCGAAGGTCATGGGCCCCTGGAGGCGGAAGGTGCGTCTGCCGGTGATCTCGTCGAACCGCACCGAGCGGACGGCCTCCACCTCGGTGACCGTGGTGTTCATGAGGTGCAGCTCCAGATCGCGGGAGAGTCGCTCGAAGGTCCTCACCCCCTCGACGCTGTGGCCGTGTTCGTCGAGCCGAGGCGAGAACACCCCCAGGCCCACCTGTCCGGGCAGGGCACCGAGGATGCCGCCCGACACCCCGCTCTTCGCGGGGATCCCGACGGTGGACATCCAGTCCCCGGCCGCGTCGTACATCCCGCACGTGGTCATCACCGCCAGCACCTGTCGGGCCACCGGCGCCGAGATGACGCGCTCACGGGTGACGGGGTTGACCCCGCCGGTCGCCAGGGTCACCGCCATCACCGCCAGGTCGCGGACGGTCACCCGGTAGGCGCACTGGCGGGTGTACCCGCGGACCGCCGCGTCGGGGTCGTCGTCGATGATCCCTCCCGCCCGGACCAGATTGGCCATCGCCCGGTTCCGGAACGCCGTGCGCAGCTCGGACGTCATGACGGCCGCGTCGACCTCCAGGCGTCGGCCGGCGAACGCGGACAATCCCGCGGACAGCGCCTCGTCGCGCTCGTCCTCGTCAGCGCCGACCGGACCGACCAGGGTGTGAGTGGTGATGGCGCCGATGTTGATCATGGGGTTCCGGGGTCTGCCGCTGATCCTCTCCAGCGAGATCTGATTGAACGCGTCCCCGGACGGCTCCACGGCCACCTTCTCCAGGACCGCCTCGATCCCGCGGTCACGCAGCGCCAACGCGTAGGCGAACGGCTTGCTCATCGACTGGATGGTGAACTCGGCGTCCGCGTCACCGGCGGTGTAGACCACGCCGTCCATCGTGCAGGCGGCCACGGCGAACCGATCCGGGTCCACGGCCGCGAGTTCGGGGATGTAGTCGGCGAGGTGTCCGCCCGCGCCCGTCGCACACAGGTCGCGGATCTCTTGTAGGTAGTCAGGTACCGGCGTCTTCACGGCCTCAGGGTGTCACGCCGGCCGCGCCCGCGCGCCATGGCGGGCAATCCCGGCGCACTGACGGGCAACGCGGAGGTTAACGGCAATACAACGATTGTGTCTCACCGGTTTCGTCCGTTGTTCGCGTCACCCCACACTGGATTCACCCCCGACCAACGACGAAAGGTTGCTCATGAAGCGGACGATCGCAGTAACGGGAGCTATCGGGCTCGCAGTGTTCATGGGAGCGTGTGGCACGGACGACACGAACGGCGACGCCACCGCCACCGACGAGACCACCATGACCACTGAGATGACCACCGAGGAGACGACGGAGGAGATGACGGAGGAGCCGGCGGCGACCGGCAACATCGTCGAGACCGCGATGGCCGCGGGCGACTTCACCACCCTCACCCAGGCGCTCGAGGCCGCGGGTCTGGTGGAGACCCTCGAGGGGCCGGGCCCCTTCACGGTGTTCGCGCCCACCGATGAGGCGTTCGCGGCTCTTCCCGAAGGACAGCTCGAGGAACTCCTCGCCGATCCCACCGGTGACCTGGCCCAGATCCTGCAGTTCCACGTGATCGAGGGCGACGTCATGGCCGAGGACGTGATGGGGATGGACGGCGAGATGGTCCAGACCCTGCAGGGCGCCGAGTTCACGGTCGAGGTGGAGGGCGAGACCGTCACCCTCGTGGACGGCGCGGGCAACCGCATCACCGTCGTCCAGACCGACATCCCGGCCACCAACGGCGTCATCCACGCCATCGACGGGGTCATGATGCCCCCGGCCTGACCCGCGTCACAGGGCTTTCCGACGCGGACGCCCAGTGGTCAGAGGAACACGGTCACGCCCCGCTCGGCCCGTCACGGGTCGGGCGGGGCGTTCCCTCTTCCAC
>NZ_JAALDW010000332.1:0-1733 GCF_014145055.1 Dietzia sp. DQ11-38-2 | reverse complement strand
TCCCCCGCCAGTATCCGGACGGACGTCCAGTTGGGCTCCCCGGTCAGGTCGTGTCGTAGCGCGTGAGATCCCGCGTCGCCGGCCCCTCGAGCAACTCGCCACACGCGGAGAACCGCGAGCCGTGCCACGGGCAGTCCCACGACCGCTCGGCCTCGTTCCAACTCAGCGCCGCGCCCATGTGCGGGCAGAGGAGGCCGACCCTGCAGGTCCCGCCGTCATCCGCGGTCGCCTCCCCGATCGGCCGCACGGTCGGCCGGGGAGGACGCACGGCCGCCTGCACGGCGGTGGCCGCGAGCTGCAGCGGCAGATCGGCGTACAGCGAGACCGAGGTGCGCAGCACACCGGTGACCGAGGGTCGACCGAAGGAGACCCGCGGCTCCCGCCCGCTGAGCCGGTCCACCATGATGCCGGCCGCCGCCGGCGCCCCGGTCAGGCCCCACTTGCTGTACCCGCCCGCGAAGTGCACACGGCCCTTGCCCCACGGCATCGGGCCGGATTTGGGCAGCAGCGTGACCGGGTGGAAGTCCTGCGCGGACCATCCGTGCGTGAACACCGCGGAGGGGAAGTGCTTCGCGGCGTACTCGCGCAACGAGTCGATCTTCGACTCGGTCCCCGAAGCCGTGCCGGTGCGGTGGCCGTTGCCGCCGACGAGCAGGACCTCACGGTCTCCCACGGGCACCGTCCGCAGCGAGCGGACCGGGCTCTCGACCGACCCGTACATCCCCTCCTCCAGACCGCCGGGGTATTCGAACGCACAGAGGTAGGACCGTTCCGCCTCCATCGAGGCCACGGTGGGCCCGCGGTCCAGAGCGGGGGACGCGGTGGCCAACACGACGTCGCGCGCCATGCACGTGCCCCCGTCGCTGCGCACACGGACGTGGGCGTCTCCGTCGTGTCCGCGAACGTCCAGTCCCGTGACGCGGGAGTGCTCGATGATCCGGACCCCGAGCGCCGACGCGGCGCGGACCAGTGCCCCGAGAGCCTCGACGGGATCGAGTTGCATCTGGTCGGGCACCTCCACGGCGGACCGGGCGGGGAACGGGACGTCGATCCGGTCGTACCACCGCGCGGGCAGACCCAGTGCGTCGAGCGTGCGCTTCTCCGCGCGCAGGGTGTTCGTCCCCTTGACGCCGCGCGAGAAGGTGACCGCGCGCGGCCTCTGCACGTCCACCCCGTGGGACCCGCAGAACTCCGCCCACCAGTCCAGGCCGTACTGGTTGGCCTCCGCGTATGCGCGGGCGGTCTCCAGACCGTGGTGGGAACGGATGGTCGACAGTCGGGTCCCCTGGAGAACCGAGACCTTGGCCGTGGTCGAACCGCTGGCCCCCGCGCCCACGGTGTGGGCCTCGAGCACCACCACCGAACTGCCCCGCGCGGCCGCGATCAGCGCGGTGATCAGACCGGTGAAACCCGCCCCCACCACCACGATGTCCACGTGCTCGTCCTCGGGGAACTCCGCCACCGGGGGATCGATCGTCGTGCGTCGCCAGAATGATGTGCCCATCGTGCGTCTCCTCTGAGCTCGGTACGAACCTCGCGCGGCAACTGTAAGGCCGCGCACCGTGGCTCGCACCCGCTCGGGTTCACCGCCCGATCACAGTGCGCAGGGTCGCGGCGAACTCCTCCGCGTCGCGCGCGACCAGTCGCGAGTAGCTCAGCACGAGGCCGGCGGTCGGGTTCCGCGCGGACTGCCCGCTCAGCGCGCGCGTACGCCAGCCGGCCCGCTCGAGCTC
>NZ_JAALDW010000331.1:0-2155 GCF_014145055.1 Dietzia sp. DQ11-38-2 | reverse complement strand
AGCGGGAATGCCTCGGTGTAGCCGTTGCCGCCCAGGCATTCCAGCGACTCGTAGGCGTGGTTGGGTCCGCGCTTGCACGTCCAGTACTTTGCGACCGCGGTGGCGAGCCGCCGGTACGCGGCGGACTCGTCGTCGTCATAGGCCGCTGCCAGGCGGGTCGCAGTCCAGGTGGCGGCCTCCGCTTCGAGCTGGAGGTCCGCCAGGACGGCGGCCATGGCCGGCTGGTCCACCAGGGTCGCGCCGAACGCGGCTCTGTGTCGGGCGTGCCATGCGGCCT
Source organism: Dietzia sp. DQ11-38-2 (assembly GCF_014145055.1). Lineage (NCBI taxonomy): Bacteria > Bacillati > Actinomycetota > Actinomycetes > Mycobacteriales > Dietziaceae > Dietzia > Dietzia sp. DQ11-38-2. The sequence goes on along the minus strand of NZ_JAALDW010000331.1, from coordinate 1,878 downwards.
CGGCCACGCCCTGACGCATGCCCGCGGTCGACCCCAGGACGCAGTCCAGTCTAGTGCGGCCGACCATCTCGATGATCGTGCGCACCCCGCGGCCGGGCTCGCCGACCATCCAGCCCAGGGTGCCGTCGAACTCCACCTCGGACGAGGCGTTGGATTTGTTGCCCAGCTTGTCCTTGAGGCGCTGGACCAGGAAGGGGTTGCGTTCGCCGCCGGGGAGGACGCGGGGGACGAGGAAGCAGCTCAGACCCTCCGGCGCCTGCGCCAGCACCAGGAAGGCGTCCGACTGCGGGGCCGAGCAGAACCACTTGTGGCCGCGCAGCACGTGCAGGCCGTCCCCGACCGGGGTGGCAGTGGTGGTGTTGGCCCGGACATCCGAACCGCCCTGCTTCTCGGTCATCGCCATACCGAACAGGACTCCCGACTTGGTCGCCGGATCGCGCAATTCGGGGTCGTAGACGGTGGACAGGAGCGCCGGTTCCCATTCCGCGGCCAACCCGGGGTTGAGCCGGAGGGACGGCACCACTGCGTGAGTCATGGACAGGGGGCAGCCGTGGCCGGCCTCGATCTGCGAGACCAGCATGAACCCCGCCGCCCGCTCGACGTTCGCGCCCGGGCCGGGGTCGGCCCACGCCGAGGTGTGGAGGCCTCGGGACACCGAGTAGTCCATGATCCGGTGGTACGAGGGGTGGAACTCGATCTCGTCCACCCGGTTGCCCCACCGGTCGTGGGCGTGGTGCACCGGCGGCAGGGTGTTGGCCAGCTCCGCGTCGTGCTGGTACCGCCCGGTTCCCACGTGTCGGCCGATCTCGTGGAATCGGTCGGTAACCGCGCCGGGCGCGAAGACTCCCACGGCCTCCCGGAGGGCGGGGTTGAGCGCGAACTCGTCCACGTCCACGCGCGGCGGCGCCTGGTTGAGGACCTCGTGGGTGGTGTGGTTGCGAGTGGTCGACATGTGCTGGGTCCTCCTCCGGCCCGCGGTACTCAGGACTTGAAATACATGAGTTGGTTGCTCGTGGCGAGCAGCCTGCCATCCCGGCTCCACAGCCGCGCCGACTCGTCGTGGTAGTTGCCGTGGAACCGGTGGGCGTGGACGCTGCCCAGGATGAAGTCCGTGCCCTGGGCCGCGATCTCGTCCGGGGTGGCCAGATAGTGGATCGTCAGCGTGACCGTGCCCGCGGGGACGGGCCGGCCGAGTCGGAGGAACGACCTCGGGAAGAACGAGTCGCACATCGCGGTGAGCGCGACGTGGTCGAGGGGGCGGGACGGCGAATCCCGGATCCACATCGTGGTGGTCGACTCCGGGGTCGCGTCCCCGTTCTCGACCGACTGCCACGGCCCCGTGACGAACCGCATGTCGTAGTTGTCCACCCACCTGACCCCGCGGTCCGCCGCGGCCGGGGTCAGGTCCTCCGGCACCGGGACCATCGGCGCCGTGGCCTCGGTCTCCGACCAGGTCTCCCGGCGCAGTGCGGTGATCGCGGTGGCGGTGGTGACCACCTGGTCGCCCTGGCGCATCTCGAGCCACCAGTGCTGGTTGGACCGGTTCGTCCGGGTGGGCCTGGCCTCGATCTCGAACTCCCCCTCGGCGACCGGGCCCGCGTAGTTCACCGTCAGGGCGAGCGGGTCGCCGTGCCGCGCCGGGTGCTGCAGGACCGCCTGCAGCATGGTCGCCGCGGTCGTCCCACCGAACGGCCCGACCATGTTGGCCCATGCGTCGACGGTGCGGCCCCGGACCAGGTCGTCGTGGACGCGTCGGAGCGCGACGGCCCGGTCCAGCGCGTGTGAGGGGGAGTCCTGATCGGTCACGGCACTCTCCTGATCGGGCGGCGTGGGAGGTCACCACCGAGTGCTCCCACCGTACCGAGCGGGCTCAGGGTC
>NZ_JAALDW010000330.1:0-2530 GCF_014145055.1 Dietzia sp. DQ11-38-2 | reverse complement strand
CCAGCTCGGCCGGGCGGGCCTCGGCGAGATCGGCGTTGACGTCGGCGATGGTCACGCGCCACCCCGCCGAGGCGAGACGGCGCGCCGTGGCCCACCCGATCCCGGACGCGCCACCGACCACCACCGCGTGCCGCCCACCACCCATGTCGTCCGCCATGTCCGCCTCCATCCGGGATGGGGCCCGGGGCGCGGTGCCCCGTCGACGCGCCCTGGGACGCTGTTGACGCCCGTCAATCCCTGGCCATAATCTAGGGCCACACTGTGACTCACGCCATAGCTTTCCGCGCGGCGATCCCCGGCCGAAGAGGTTTCCATGACACCCGTCCCCACCGTCGCCGTCATCGGCGCGGGCATCAGCGGTCTGACCACGCTCAAGATGCTCGACGACTACGGCATCGAGGCGGTGGGGTTCGAGGCCTCCGACCGCATCGGCGGGAACTGGGCGTTCGACAATCCCAACGGGAGTTCGAGCGCGTACCGGTCACTCCACATCGACACCTCCAAACACCAGCTGAGCTTCCGGGACTTCCCCATGCCCGAGGAGTTCCCGGACTTCCCGCACCACTCGCAGATCAAGCAGTACCTCGATGACTACGCGGAAGCCTTCGACCTGCTGCGTCTCATCGAGTTCGAGAACCGGGTCCTGCACGCCGAGCGGCTCGAGGGCGGCGGGTGGGAGCTGACCACCGGACGCACCGGCACCCGCCGCTTCGACGCCCTGGTGGTGGGCAACGGGCACCACTGGGACCCACGGTTCGGCGACTTCCCGGGCGAGTTCACCGGGGAGATGATCCATTCGCACGCCTACGTGGACCCGTGGGATCCGCTCGACCTGCAGGACAAGCGCATTCTCGTGGTGGGTCTGGGCAACAGCGCCGCCGACATCGCCGTGGAGCTGTCCTCCAAGGTGATGCGGAACGAGGTGGTGATCTCCACCCGGTCCGGCGCGTGGATCGTGCCGAAGTACATCGCCGGCAAACCGGCCGACAAGTACTTCGCCACCTTTCCCTTCCTGCCCTACTCGTGGCAGCGCAAGGCCATTCAGGTCATGCAGCCGATGTCGGCGGGCCGACCCGAGTCCTACGGACTACCCAAGCCCAATCACAAGTTCTTCGAGGCCCACCCCACGCAGTCCGTCGAGTTGCCGCTGAGGCTCGGCTCGGGGGACATCACGGCCAAGGGGAACATCGCCCGGTTCGACGGGCGGACCGTGCACTTCGAGGACGGCACCGCGCAGGAGTTCGACGTCGTCATCCAGGCCACCGGCTACAACACCTCGTTCCCGTTCTTCGACCCGGACTTCCTCAGCGCCGACGCCCACAACCACGTGCCGCTCTACAAGCGGATGTTCTCCCCGGGCATCGACGACCTGGTCATGGTCGGCTTCGCCCAGTCCACTCCCACGTTGTTCCCGTTCGTCGAGGCCCAGGCCAGGCTGGCGGCCGCGTGGGCGGCCGGCCTGTACCGGACGCCGGGGCGCGAGGAGATGGAGCGGGTCATCGTGGCGGACGAGAAGAAGTACATCGGGCACATGCTCGACACCCCGCGGCACCAGCAGCAGGTGGACTACTTCCTGTACGAGCACGACCTCCGGACACGTGAGATCCCGGCGGGACGAGAACGAGCGGCACGCCTCGGCGGGATGATCCGGACGGCGGCGCACGCGTGAGCGGGAACGCCACCTCCGGTGACGCCGTCGCCAGCTCACCGCGGGGCGACCGGCGTCGGGAGGCCCTGTTGGCGGAGCTGGACCGGCAGCTGCGCACCACCACACTCGATGACATCTCGGTGGCCGACCTCACCGACGCGGCCGGCATCACCCGGTCGGCGTTCTACTTCTACTTCGACTCCAAGGCCGCGGCGGTGACCGTGCTGCTCTCCTCCATCCAGGAGGCCGCCGCCACGTCGAACGGCGTGCTCGTGAACTCCGACGGCCGCTTCCGGTCCCGAGTGACCTCGACGCTGAGCGGCCTCGCGGACCGCATGCTCGACAACGCTCACGTCTACCGGGCCCTGCTCACCGCGCGCACCACGCACGAGCCCATGCGCCGCCTGTGGAACGAGGGGCGGGCGGAACTCGCGGCCCCCATCGCCGAGTACATCCGCTCCGAGCGAGCGGCCGGTCGCGCCCCCGACGGGGCCGATCCGATGGCGCTCGCCACGTCGCTGATCCAGGTCAACGAGTCGGTCCTCGAACATCTCGCCTACGACGCCGGGGCGGATCGCGAACCGATGATCGCCACCGCCTCCGACCTGTGGGTCCGGGCCATCTACGGCCGCCCGGACCCCGCGGTCGACAACCCAGGAGACCCCTCGTGAGAAGCCAGATCACCCCCCACGACCTCGAGTTCCGCTCCGGCGGGGACACCTGCCGCGGCTGGTTCCTGCCCGCGGCAGGAACCGATCCCGCTCCGTGCGTCGTTCTCGCGCACGGACTGGGCGGCACGGCCGACTCGGGCCTGCTGCCGTTCGCCGAGGCCTTCGCCGCCGCGGGCTTCGCGGCGTTCGCCTTCGACTACCGCGGGTTCGG
>NZ_JAALDW010000329.1:0-3642 GCF_014145055.1 Dietzia sp. DQ11-38-2 | reverse complement strand
GTCCACGGCGCGGAACCAGCTGGTCTGCGCGGCGCTCATATCCGCTGTCCACCCGTAGCGCAGCCGGTCCCACTCGACGCCCGCCGACTTCCACCGGCCGCCACGGCCCGGCACGACGATGCGGGCGCGGAGCCGGTTGCCCAGCCCGGGCCTCAGCCCGCCCGTCCAGCCGTCGTCCACGGTCTCGTCCGCCACCACCGACAGCTGCAGGCCGTAGACCTCCGACTCGCGCGGCGGGGACTGCGTCACCATCTGGTGCAGCGTCTCCTCGATCCGCCTCCGCCAGTCGGGCAGTGGGGAATCGGGCACGGGGTAGTCGGATCCGGGGTAGTCGGATCCGGGATCGTCCGCCGCGGCGAACAGCATGAGCGCCGCGGCGTGCTTGCACCGCATCGCCACGGGGCAGGTGCAGGTGCTGAGCTTCGGACGGGACCAGCCGTCCTGATCGGGAGTCCCGAAGGCGACCTCGGTCCGGTACCGGCGGCCCCCACTTCCCGCGACCGAGGCCGACAGGGTCCGCGAACCAGGGGTGTATCCCACGTCACCGATGGCGTCCGCATTGACGTACGGCCGCGACCGAGCCAGCGCCGCGGACCCCACGAACCGCTCGACCTCGGACTCCGGGACCCTCACGCTCGACCGCACGCCCCAAGGGTAGGGCCGACCCACGACACCGGGCGCGCGAGTTCGGCCGCACCGTTGACGTACTGACGACGCAGGCCTAATGTGAAACCAAATGGTTTCATATCACACGCACGGGGTGGATCTCAGTGACGACGACGTGGATCGGTTGTTCCGGGCGTTGGCCGACGCCACGCGCCGGGACATCGTCCGCCGCACGCTCACCGACGAGTACTCCATCTCCGATCTCGCCCATCACTACGACATGTCGTTCGCGGCGGTCCGCAAGCACGTCAACGTCCTCGAGGAGGCCGGGCTCGTGACCGACGACCGCCACGGCCGGGAGCGCCGCATCCGGGGCAATCCCGAGGCGATCCGCCGGGCCCAGAGCCTGCTGGACGGCTTCGAACGCCTCTGGCGGGGGCGCATCGACAGGCTCGACGCCTTACTCGCCGAGGACTGACCCCGAATCCGAACCCGACCCTCACCCTGACCACCACACCCAGACCGCACCCCGAGAGACCCACCACGAGGAAAGAGGCCGACCATGCCAGTCACATCCGTCGACAAGGACCTCGAGGAGTTGACGATGACCATCGTCGCCGACTTCCCCGTGACGGTCCGCCGACTCTGGGACGCGTATGCGGATCCACGCCAGCTCGAGAGGTTCTGGGGTCCGCCCCAGTGGCCGGCCACCTTCACCCGTCACGACTTCTGCCCCGGCGGCAGGTCCGAGTACCACATGACCGGACCCGACGGCACCCGCAGCGGCGGCTACTGGGAATTCCTCTCGGTGGTCGAGGGGGTCTCGTTCGAGGTCCTGGACGGCTTCACCAGCGCGGACGGCGTGCCCGATCCGGAGATGCCGACGATGCGCGCGGTGTTCTCCTTCGAGGAGACCGACAGCGGCGCGCGTCTGACCACCACAACGTACTTCGCCGGCCTCGACCAGCTCGAGCAACTCCTCGGCATGGGCATGGAGGAGGGCACCCGGTCCGCGATGGCCCAGATCGACGACGTCCTGGCCGACCTGCGCTCCTTCGCCGCCGACCGAGCGGCCGGCGCACAGCTCCTCGGGGACACGCAGGTCCGGATCAGCCGTGTACTGCGCGGGACACCCCGGCAGATCTGGGACGCGCACCATGACCCTGAGCTACTGAGCCGGTGGTTCCACGGACCCGACGGCTGGGCACTGGTCAGCTACCGGGTCGCCTCTGCACCCGGCGAGATCACCCGCTTCGAGTGGGCCCCCGCCGCCGGCGTCGAGGGAGAGGCCTTCGCCCTGACCGGCGAGGTGCTCGCGTCCGATCCGCCGCACCGGGAGGTCTTCACCGAGACGATGGAGGGGGTCGAGGGCCCGCCCACGCACAACGAGCAGACGCTCACGGCCGTCGCGGACGGGACGCTGATGACGCTCGTCATCACCTACGACAGCGCCGAGCTCCGCGACATCATCCTCGGCACCGGAATGGTCGAGGGCATGGAGGCCGGCTACCGACGGCTCGAGACGGAGGTCCTGGCTCCCGGTTGAGCCGCAGCCGGAGACCGCCGGACAGCACGCCACCCCCACAGGACGTCACCACTCCACAGCGAAAGGACCGCCATGCGCACGCTCATCATCACCGCCTTCATGTCCCTCGACGGGGTCATGGAGGCGCCCGGCGGGGAAGAGGGTTATCGCAACGCCGGATGGACCTTCCGGGACATCCCCTTCGACGAGGCCGCGTACGAGATCAAGGGACGCGAACAGGACGAGGCCACCGCGCTCCTGCTCGGGCGCCGCAGCTACCAGGCGTTCTCGCCGGTCTGGCCGAGCATGACGGAGGATTTCGCCCGGTACAACGAGCTGCCCAAGTACGTGGTGTCGTCCACCCTCACCGACGCGGACCTCGTGGACGACTGGGGACCGACGTCCATCCTGCGCTCGGTCGAGGAGGTGGCCGGGCTCAAAGAGAGCGACGGCGGCCCGATCATCGTCCACGGCAGCGCGACCCTCGGCCACGCCCTGTCCGAGGCGGGCCTGGTCGACCGCTACCACCTTCTGGTCTTCCCGCTCCTGCTGGGCGCGGGAAAGCGCCTCTTCGGCACGGCCGACGTCGACGCCATTCCGCTGGCCCTCACCGAGCACGAGGCCTACGGCAACGGCGTCCAGAAGATGGTCTTCGACGTCGTCCGGAAGGCGGGCGACTGACGACCGCGGAGGGAGGAGCCGGTCAGCCGAGTATCCGGGCGAGTGCCAGCATGCCCTCGTCCTCGGTCGGCAGGGTGACGCGGATGAGGGCCCTGAGGGTGGCCGTCAGCCGTGAGGCGAGTTCGTCGATCGTCTCGTCCTGATCTCCCCCGTCGAGCCAGGCGAGCGTCTGCACCTCGATGCACGTCAACCAGGAGCGGACGGTCAACCTGGCCAGGCGGGTTGGTTCGCCGATTCCGACGCGGCGGTAGATCTCCTGCTCAGCCCGCAGGAAGACCATCGAGACCACGGAATCGTCCGTGCCCGGGAGACGTGAGTTCCGCAGCAGCGCACGAGCGGGCAGCCTCACCTCCTGACATGTGTAGAGGAAGTCGTGGAGAACCCGGACGAGTTCGGCGTCCTGATCGTCGGTGGTCTCGAGCCGGAGGCGGTCGACGAAATCCTGGGCGACGAGGTCCACAACGGACTGGAAGACCTCGTCCACCGACGAGTAGTGGCGGTAGAACAGCGCCCGGGACACACCCGCCCGGTTGACGATGTCCGCGACGGTGACCTTCTCGGAGATCGTCGCGGCGAACAGGGCGGACGCCGCTGACGTGATCTGGCGCATCCGATCACGGGGCGGGAGCCGTCGACGCTGCCCGGAGGGCCCGTCGGCTCCCCGGCCGGACGTGGCGGTCCCGGTGTCGTCCCTCTGCCCACTCACGGGCACCACCCTAGTGGGGCGGGGTCGGCCGACCACTAGAGGTCCACGGTGAGGCCGACGCCCTCCGCGCGGTCCGTGCACAGCAGCATCTCCCGCGCCCCCGGCCGGCCCGGCGCGCCCGCGC
>NZ_JAALDW010000328.1:0-2641 GCF_014145055.1 Dietzia sp. DQ11-38-2 | reverse complement strand
ACGCCCCTATCGGCCCGGGCCGCGGCGCTCGCCGCCGCCGCGCTCCTCGGCGGGGCCGTCCTGACCGCCTGCGGGTCGGAGGACGGTTCCGGCGACGACGCCACCGCCACCGGACCGACCGTCGTCGCCTCCACGAGCGTGTACGCCGACATCGCCGAACAGGTCGCCGGCGGCAACGCGACCGTGGAGTCGGTGATCTCCGATCCGACCGCCGACCCGCACTCGTACGAGGCGAGCCCGGCCGATGCGGCCGCGGTCACCGGCGCGGACCTCGTGGTCTACAACGGCGCCGGGTACGACTCCTTCGTGGACCGGGCGCTGGAGAACGCCGGGGATGTGCCCGTGGTCCGGGCGGTCGACGAATTCGAGCGGGTGACCGGTGGGACGATCGCCGGCCACTCGCACGACGGTCACGACCACGGAGACGAACACGGTGCCGAGGACGGCCACGATGACGAGCACGGGCACGACGACCACGCGCACGACGACAACGGCACGACCGGCTCCCACGAGGGCCACGAGCACGACTCCGACACCAACGAGCACGTGTGGTTCAGCCTGCCCACCGCTGCCGCCGTCGCCGAGCGCGTGGCCGAGGAGCTGGCGGCGATCGACGAGGCCAATGCCGAGGAGTACCGCGAGAACGCCGACCGGTTCGCCGACTCCCTCGCGCCGCTCGAGGCCCAACTCGACGAGATCCACGACCGCGGGCACTTCCCCTACGCCCAGACCGAGCGGATCGGCGCCCACCTGTTCGACGCCGCCCACATGGTCGACCTGACCCCGCGCGGGTTCCTCGCCTCGATCGAGGACGACACCGACCCCTCCGCCGCCGACCTGTCCGCGATGCTCGACCTGATGTCCGAGCGGGAGGTCGCGTTCCTCGCGTTCAACACCCAGACCGAGACCTCCGTGACCGCCCGGGTGCGGGACGCGGCCGAATCGGCGGATGTCGCCGTCCTGGACCTCACCGAGACCCTCCCCGAGGGCCTGGACTACACCGAGTGGATGACGCAGATCGTCGACTCGCTGTCCTCGGCCCTCGACGGCGCGACCCCGGTCGACGACGGCGGGCACTGACGACGGTGGACACGGACCAGGTGTCAGCCCACACCCGGGGCGGACCCGGCCCCGGGTCGGTCGTCTCCCTGGACTCGGTGACGGTCTCGCGAGGGGGGCGCACCCTCATCCGCGACCTCGACCTCGAGGTGGGGGCAGGGGAGTTCGTCGCCGTCCTCGGCCCCAACGGAGCCGGCAAGACGACGCTGCTCAAGGTGCTCCTCGGCGAACTCGCGCCCGATTCCGGCACGGTCCTCGTCGACGGACGCGCCGCGGGCGACCGCGGGACCCACCTCGGCTACGTGCCCCAGCAGAAGGCGTTCGACCCCGGGATCACCCTGCGCGGACGCGACCTGGTGGGACTCGGGATCGACGGCACCCGCTGGGGCCCGGGATGGCCGACGGGCCGCGGCGAGAAGCGCCGGGTGGTCGTCGACGCGCTGGACCGCCTGGGGGCGGGTCGCCTGGCGGACAAGCCCCTCGGACGCATGTCCGGAGGCGAGCAGCAACGTGTCAGGGTGGCTCAGGCCATCGCCTGCGATCCGTGCGTGATGCTCTGCGACGAGCCGCTCCTGAGCCTGGACCTCGCCGGCCAGCGCACCGTCGCCTCGGTCCTCGACCACCGGCGCCGCGAGCACGGCACCGCCGTCATCTTCGTCACCCACGAGATCAACCCGGTCCTGCCGATGGTGGATCGGATCGTCTACCTGGTGGACGGCCGTCACCGGATCGGCACCCCCGATGAGGTGTTCACCAGCGAGGTCATGACCGACCTCTACTCCTCACCCGTCGAGGTGTTGCGGGTTCGCGGGCAGATCATCGTGGTGGGCGACACCCAGCACCTGTGCGCCGAACCCTGGCCGGCCGGTCATCCCCACCACGACGACGCCCACCCCGCGCACGGAGCCTGAGCATGGACCGCCTACTCGAGATCGCCAGGTCGATCGCCGACACCGAGGTCACCGCACACCTGTTGCGTCAGGACTTCGTGATCTACGGTCTGGTGGCGATCGCGCTACTCGGTCTGTTGGCCGGGGCGATCGGGCCGTTCATCGTGATGCGGCAGATGTCGTTCTCCGTGCACGGGGCCAGCGAACTCGCCCTGACCGGGGCCGCCGCCGCCCTGTTGTTCGGCCTGAATCTCGGCCTGGGCGCGATCCTCGGATCGGTGGTGGCCGCGCTGATCTTCGGCCTGATGGGGACGCGCGCCTCCCAACGCGACAGCTCGATCGGTGTGGTGATGGCGTTCGGGCTCGGTATGGCGGTGCTGTTCATCCACCTCTACCCGGGCCGGTCCGGAACCAGTTTCTCGCTGCTCACCGGGCAGATCGTGGGCGTGTCCGAACACGGTGTGATCCAGATGGCGGTGGTCGCGGCGATCATCTGCGTCACGCTGGTCGCTCTCTACCGGCCGCTGGTCTTCTCCTCCGCGGACCCCGAGGTCGCCGAGGCCCGGGGCGTTCCCGTGCGCGCGCTCAACCTCGTCTTCGCGGTCCTGGTCGGGCTCGCGGCCGCCCAGGCGGTTCAGGTGGTGGGAGCGCTGCTCGTGCTCTCCCTGCTCATCACCCCGGCCGCGGCCGCC
>NZ_JAALDW010000327.1:337-2788 GCF_014145055.1 Dietzia sp. DQ11-38-2 | reverse complement strand
CTCCGGGCCGGCGGTGACGGTGTGCTCGTGGACCCACCCCGTCAGCCCCGCGTAGGGCTGGGAGACGCAGCGGTCCACGAACCGCTCGCCCTCGACGTACCCGCCGGGGTCGTGCCGGGCGATCCAGCGCGGTCCGAATCGGATCCCCAGGGGCCCGGGGAGCGCGGACCTCGGCTCGAGCACGGCCTCACCGTCCCGCAGGGAATCGGCCTGGCGCACCGGGCGCAGCGACATGAACGGTGGCGAGAGCCGGAGGAAGGCGCCCGGCGAGGCCAGGTAGTCCCACGCCTCGTCCGCGCCGGCCCGGATGGTGCAACGGAGATCGATACTCATGAGGCCGGCTCTCAGGGCAGCAGGCACAGCGGGGTGACGTCGCCCCGCCCGCCGGCCATGGGAACGGTCAGAAACGCACACGACCACCATCCACGCGCGTCGACGACGTCACGGACGGTGGACCACTGCGCCTCGTCGAGCGCGGGCCCGCGGCTCAGCACGAACCCGGAGGACCGGCTCGGGTCGCCGACGATCGCCAGCGAGTAGTCGTCCGCCAGGTAGGTGATCCGGTAGTTGACCGGGCCGTTCTCGTCCTGGAACGGCACCTGCGGGAAATCCACCCGTAGGGAGGCGTTGGTGGCGGTGTCACGGATCGTCGCCTCGCCCTCGATCACCGAATCCGAGCTGAGGGCCGATCCGCAGGAGTTGCGCACCGAGATCGTGTCGGGGGAGATTCGTGCGTACTCGGCGGTCGTGTCGTTGGTGCACTGCAGCGTGTACGGCTGCGGGATCGCGGCGACCTGGTACCAGGTTCCCACGAACCTGTCGGGGTCGACGTATCCGACCTGCTGCAGCTCGGGACCTCCGATCGACCCCACCGCGATACCGTCGGGGACCCTGAGCTGCGAGGACCCCCCGCCGAGGCGGCCTCCGTCGGTCAGGTCCTGGGCCCCGGCCGCGGGGACGCCCACCACCCCGGCGGCCATCAGCGGGACCACGGCCAGTGCGGTGGCGATCAGACGGGACCGGGGACTGCGCGACGGGGTCATGGGTGGGTCTCCTTCGTGTCGGCTGTGCTGGCTGGGGCGGGGTCGTCCGGAGCCGTGCCGGGGGACGCGGAGGCGTGCGGGTCGCCCGGCCACCAGACCCGCTCCCCGACGAGGGTGAACAGTGCCGGCACCACCAGGGTCCTCACGAGGAAGGTGTCCAGCAGGACGCCGAGGGCCACGATCACACCCACCTGGGTGAGAACGATGAGCGGCAGCACGCCCAAGACCACGAAGACCGAGGCCAGGACGATTCCGGCGGAGGTGATCACGCCACCGGTGAGGGCCACGGCCCGGACCATGGCCTCGCGGGTGGAGTGCGTGGCCGCCTCCTCCCGGGCCCGGATGACGAGGAAGACCGAGTAGTCCACCCCGAGGGCCACCAGGAACAGGAAGCTGTACAGCGGGACCGACACGTCCAGCCCCGGGAAGCCGAGGATCTGGGTGGTGACGAAGGTCCCGAGACCGAGGGCCGCGAGCGACGAGAGCACCGTCGCACCCAACAGGAGCAACGGGGCGATCAGCGCCCGCAACGCCAGCACCAGGACGGCGAACACCACCAGGAGGATGAGCGGCGCGATCAGTGCGAGGTCGCGCAGGTTGCCGTCGGAGGTGTCGACGGCCTCGGCCACCGGACCGCCGACGATCGCCTCGGATCCCGTCACCTCGTCGACCGCGGAGCGCAACGCCACGACGCTGTCCTCGGACCGGTCGGTCGCGGGGGCCGCGTCCAGGGTCACGGTGATGCGGCTCCACCCGGTATCCGATTCCCCGGCCGGCACTGCGGACACGACCCCCTCGACCCCCTGCACGGCCTCGAGGACATCCGCCTCGGTGCCGGTCCGGGTGAGCACGGTGACAGGATCGGTGACGCCGGCCGGGAAGTGCTCGGCGGCCGTCTCGAGGCCGGCCACCGCCTCGGAGGGCGTGCGGAACTGCTCGGTCTGGCTGAGGCCGATCCGGGTTCCCAGCAGCCCGAACGCGAGGATGACAAGGATCAACACACACGAGATGAGGACCCGGGCCGGGCGGGTGACCACTCCGGAGGCGATGCGGCCCCAGACGCCGGACGGCACGTCCTCGCGGAAGCCCTCGGGGGTCGTCGGGACGATCAGACGCCGGCGCTTGCTGGAGCTCGCGTTCGCGCGCCCGGTGTCGCGCCCCGGCCGGGGGACGAAGGGCCAGAACAGGCCGCGCCCGCACACGGCCAGCGCGGCCGGGAGCGCCACGAGGGCGTACGCCAGGGCCACGAGCAGACCGACGGCCGCCGAGATGCCGAGCGACCGATAGTTCGGCAGGGTGGCGAGCAACAGCGTGAGCAGGGCCAGGACCACGGTGATGTTGCTGGCGACGATCGCGGGCACCGCCCCGCGGTACGCGTCGCCCAGCGCCTGGCGACGGTTCTCGGTCT
>NZ_JAALDW010000327.1:0-146 GCF_014145055.1 Dietzia sp. DQ11-38-2 | reverse complement strand
TGAGCCACAGGACCGGTGAGCGGTAGGTGATGATGAGGAGCACCGCGACGACCGTCGCGGTCGCGGCCAGCAACCGGAAGTCCGCGCCCTCGAAGGCGGCGGCCGTGTCGGCCGCGAAGGCGGGCCCGCCGGTGAGCTGGGCCTCC
>NZ_JAALDW010000033.1:9991-21641 GCF_014145055.1 Dietzia sp. DQ11-38-2 | reverse complement strand
GGCCCGCGCCGGGACCCCACCGGTCGCCGCGTCGAGGAACCGGGCCACCATCGGGTGGTCGGCCCAGCCGGTCGGTATCTCGACCGGCCCCTCCGTCACCCCCAGCGGAGGCTGCGGGTCGGGCACCGATTTCTCGGCCGCCGCGTGCCGCGGGGGGACGGCCAGCCGGAGGACGTCCGAACGCATGCCCACCCACCTCCGGGCGACCAGCTCGACGAGCCGGAGCAACCGCGGCGTCAGCACGGGCTCCGGCGAGATCACGCGCTCCAACCAGGCCAGGTCCCCGGCGTGATCCGACTCGTCCGTGCGCTCGATGAGGAACCCGTCGACGAGCCTGCCCGCGAACCGCACCCGGACGCGCGTCCCCGGGATCGCCTGATCGGCCAGGGATACCGGGACCAGGTAGTCGAACTCCCTGTCCAGGTGCGGAACTCCGAGCAGCGGAAGCACCCGGGCCACGGGGGCGTCAGCCGCCGCGACCCGGGCCGCCGGGCGAGTCGTGGTCACGGCCTCGGATCCTCGCACCCCGATCCGACACCCGGGGCGGTCGTCAGCGCCCGACGGCCTGCTTGAGTTCGTCGACGCGGTCGGTCCTCTCCCAGGGCAGGTCCAGGTCGGTCCGACCGAAGTGACCGTAGGCCGCCGTCCCGGCGTAGATCGGGCGCTTGAGGTCGAGGTCGCGGATGATCGCACCGGGACGCAGATCGAACACCGAGGAGACCGCCTCCTGCAGGACCGCGATGTCGACCTTCTCGGTCCCGAACGCCTCGACGAACAGCCCCACCGGGGCGGCCTTGCCGATCGCGTACGCGACCTGGACCTCGACACGCTCGGCCAACCCGGCCGCGACGATGTTCTTGGCGACCCACCGCATGGCGTACGCCGCGGAGCGGTCGACCTTCGACGGGTCCTTGCCGGAGAACGCACCGCCGCCGTGACGGGCCATCCCGCCGTAGGTGTCCACGATGATCTTGCGCCCGGTCAGGCCGGCGTCGCCCATCGGGCCGCCCAGGACGAACCGACCCGTCGGGTTGACCAGGAGGCGGAAGTCGCCGGTCTCGATACCGGCCGCGGCCTCGGCGAGGACCGGCCCGATGACGTGCTCGGTGAGGTCGTCGCGCAGCGTCGTCTCCAGGTCGATCTCGGGTGCGTGCTGCGTGGAGATGACGATCGTGTCCAGCCTGACCGCGCGCTCGCCGTCGTACTCGATGGTCACCTGGGTCTTGCCGTCCGGGCGCAGGTACGCCAGCGTGCCGTCCTTGCGGACCTCGGTCAGCCGCCGCGAGAGGCGGTGGGCCAGAGCGATGGGCAACGGCATGAGTTCCGGGGTGTCCGAGCACGCGTAACCGAACATCAGGCCCTGGTCACCGGCGCCCTGCCGGGCGATCGCGTCCTCGACCGGATCGCTGGAGGTCCGTGCCTCGTGGGAGGTGTCCACACCCTGGGCGATCTCCGGGGACTGCTGTCCGATCGAGATCGACACACCACAGGAGACTCCGTCGAAGCCCTTGTCGGAGGAGTCGTAACCGACCTCGACGATCTTCTCGCGGATGAGCTGCGGGATCTCGACGTACCCGGTCGTCTTGACCTCACCGGCCACGTGCACCATCCCGGTGGTCACCATCGTCTCGACGGCGACGCGGGCCTCGGGGTCCTGCGTCAGCATCGCGTCCAGGATGGCATCGGAGATCGCGTCACAGATCTTGTCCGGATGCCCCTCGGTCACGGACTCGCTGGTGAACAGCCGACGTGCCTGCGTCACAGTGGTTCTCTCTTCCTGGTGCCGGGTGCGTGTGATCGGTCGATCGCGTGGGGTCAGACTAGTCGGTGCGGTCCGTGGTGGTCCGCGCGGATGGTGACTCGGTCACGGACACCACCGCGTCGAGGATCCGCCCGGCCAGCAGATCCTTGCTCGCCCTGTCCACCGACACCTCCCCGCCCGCGGCGTCGAGGATCCAGCCGCCGTTCACGTCCTGTCCGAAGGTGGTGCCCCGCCCGACCTCGTTGACGACGAGGAGGTCGCACCCCTTCCGGGCGAGCTTCGCCCGGCCGTGGTCGAGGACGGACCCCGTCGAATCGCCGGTCTCGGCGGCGAACCCCACCAGGACGCAGCCCGCGGGGATCTCCCCGGACGCGCGGGCCGCGACGAGCCCGGCGAGGATGTCCGGATTGCGTTCCAACCGGATCTGGGCCGGTTCGGATCCGCTGTCCTTCTTGAGTTTGGAGGACGACACGTCGGTCGGGCGGAAGTCGGCCACCGCCGCGGCCTTGATCACCACATCGGCGTCGGCCGCGGCCGAGAGGGTGGCGTCCCGCATCTCGAGGGCCGAGTCGATGTGGATCGCCTCGACGGCGGCCGGCACCGGCAGATCGGAGGAGGTCACCAGGGTGACGCGGGCTCCCCGCGCCGCGGCGATCGCGGCGATGGCGTGTCCCTGTTTCCCGGAACTGCGATTGCCGAGGAAACGGACGGGATCGATCTCCTCACGGGTGCCGCCGGACGTCACCACGACGTGGCGCCCGGCCAGGTCCCACGGAAGGGTCCCGCCGTCGAGCAGCAGTCTCGACAGACGGGCGATGTCGGCGGGTTCGGGGAGCCGGCCGGCGCCGGTGTCGGATCCGGTGAGTCGGCCGGAGGCGGGGGGCATCACATGGACGCCGTCTGTGCGGAGGGTGGCGACGTTGCGCCTCGTCGCCGGGTGTTCCCACATCTCGGTGTGCATCGCCGGCGCGAGAAGGACCGGACACCGCGCGGTCAACAGGGTGGAGGTGAGCAGATCGTCCGCGCGCCCGGACGCGACCCGCGCGAGCAGGTCCGCGGTCGCGGGGGCGACGACGACGAGGTCCGCCCGCTGCCCGAGGGCGACGTGGCGGACCGAGGGAACGTCGGAGAACACACCGGTCGAGACCGGGTTGCCCGACAGGGCCTCGAAGGTGGCGGACCCGACGAAGTTCAGGGCCGCCTCGGTGGGGACGACGTCGACGTGGCACCCGGACTCGGTGAGGAGCCTGATCAGACCACACGACTTGTAGGCGGCGATCCCGCCCCCGACGCCGACGACGACGCGGGTACGGCGCCCATCGCCCCCGGGAGGGGTCACTCTCCCTCGGCGCAGTCGAGCAGGTCGGAATGGAGCTCGCGCAGCGCGATGGTCAGCGGCTTCTCGTGGAGCGCCGGGTCGACCAGCGGGCCGACGTACTCGAGGATGCCCTCCTCGATCTGGTTGTAGTACGAGTTGATCTGACGTGCGCGCTTGGCGGCGAAGATCACCAGTGCGTACTTGGAGGACGCCCGCTCGAGGAGCTCGTCGATCGGCGGATTGGTGATCCCGATCGGGGTGTCGTACAACGGCGCTGCCGGTGCTGCTTCGATGGTGGCCACTATGGGTTCTCCTCTGGGGTCCAGCCTGGGTGGTGCTCTGGCCTGTGTGGTGCTCGGGCGTCGGATTCGGCGTCAGTCTTGGCCGACCAGCAATGATACCAACTCATCGACCGCGGCCTCGAGTTCGTCGTTGACGACGACCTCGTCGAACTCGTCCCGCGCGGCCATCTCGACCTTGGCGGTCTCGAGCCTGCGGGCGACGACCTCGTGAGGTTCGGTACCTCTGCCCCGCAGACGGACTTCGAGCTCCTCCCACGAGGGGGGCGACAGGAACACGGTCCGTCCCTCCGGAATGGAGTCCCGGATCTGCCGGACGCCGGCGAGGTCGACCTCGATGAGGACCGGACGCCCCTCCGCGAGGGCGTGACGAACCGGCTCCGCGGGGGTACCCGAGAGCTGGAGACCGCGGTGGATCTCCGCCCACTCGAGCATCCGTCCCTGTTCGACGGCGCGACGGAACTCCTCCGTGCTGACGAAGTGGTAGTCGCGACCGTCGACCTCCCCGGGACGGGGGTCCCGGGTGGTCATCGACACGCTGAAGAAGAGGTCCGGGACGCGATCGCGGAGGCGCGCCACGACAGTTGACTTGCCGACGGCGGAGGGGCCGGCCAAGACGATCAGCCGGCCCCTCTTCGCCGCCGCTTCCGGGGACGAGACCCCGGACGACGGTGTGTTCATGCGTCGATCAGTCGACCGTGAAGTCGAACCGCTCGAGCAGTGCGCGGCGCTGGCGATCTCCGAGACCACGCAGGCGACGCGTCGGTGCGATCTCCAGCTCGGTCATGATCTCCTGCGCCTTGACCTTGCCGACCTTGGGCAGGGCCTCGAGCAGCGCCGAGACCTTCATCTTGCCGAGGATCTCGTCACTCTCGGCATCCTTGAGCACCTGCTTGAGGTCGGTGCCACCACGCTTCAGGCGCTCCTTGAGCTCAGCCCGGGCGCGACGGGCGGCAGCCGCCTTCTCCAGAGCAGCGGCGCGCTGCTCATCGGTCAACTGGGGAAGGGCCACAATTCCTCCGTCTCGTTCGTGTGTGTCTCATGACTCACGCGGGTGTCCACCGTAGGACATCCACGTGTGGTGTGCGGTGACCGTCCCCGGCGCGTCCGCGGGCTGCGGAGCGCGTCCGGGAGCGGGCGCTCCCTCGTGCTCACCGTACCCGGGCGAGTCCGCCCCCCTCGCGGGAGACCGGCACGGCGTCGGGCCTGATGACCTCAGCAACAGTACGCGGCCGAGTGGCCTCGTCCTCGCGCGGGGCCCGGCGTGGCACCCCGCCTGAACTGCGCATTGACGTGTGAG
The DNA here is from genome assembly GCF_014145055.1 of Dietzia sp. DQ11-38-2. Classification (NCBI taxonomy): domain Bacteria; kingdom Bacillati; phylum Actinomycetota; class Actinomycetes; order Mycobacteriales; family Dietziaceae; genus Dietzia; species Dietzia sp. DQ11-38-2. The sequence continues at coordinate 16,962 of NZ_JAALDW010000033.1, read as the reverse complement.
GTGAGGAGAAGACTAACGTCGGCGGTCCGCCGCCGCGAACCGAACCGCCCGAAATCGCGCGACCGCGTCATGGATCAGCGCGGCACACGGGGCCCCTGTGACTCCAGCCGACCGCTGGGACGGCTGACGAGTCAGTCGGATCCGGCGAACCGGTAGGTCTCGGCCAGGTCGCGGACCACCGCGCGCATCGCCCCGACGTCCGGACCGGAACGCAGGACGTGCCGGGAGACGTTGACGAGGGTGCGGGGTAACGCGGGTCCGGCGATCCTCCGGACGTCCTCGGCGGTCCCCCCCTGCTCCCCCACCCCCGGCATGAGAACCGGACCGGAGAGATCGTCCAGTCGCGGAGGCTCGGCGACCGTCGCGCCCACCACCACACCGAACGAGCCCGGCGCCCCGGGCCCCGACGCGGCGTTCCGGTGGCCCACCTCGTCCACCACCATCTGCGCGACCGTCCCGGAGGGCCCGGTGGCCGCCTGCAGTCCCACCGCCTCCGGGTTGGAGGTGCGGGCCAACACGAACAACCCGCGGTCGTTCGCCGTGGCGGCGTCGAAGGCCGCGTCGAGCGATGCCACCCCGAGGTACGGGGACACCGTGAGCGCGTCACACGCCAGAGGTGAGCCCTCCGCCAGCCACGCCCGTGCGTACCCGGCCATCGTCGAACCGATGTCCCCGCGCTTGGCGTCCGCGATCGACAGAGCTCCGGCCTCGACGATCGACGCCAGCACCTCCTCGAGGACCGCGAACCCGGCGGATCCGTGCTCCTCGAAGAACGCCACCTGGGGTTTGATCGCCGGCACGAGATCCCCGAAGGCCTCCAGCGATCGACGGGAGAACTCGCGGACACCCACGGCGTCCACACCCAGCCCCCAGGCCTCGAGGAGAGCCGGGTGCGGGTCGATGCCCACGCAGAGGTTTCCCCGGGCCCGGACCGCGCCGTGGAGCCGCGCCCCGAAGGAGACCCGGGACGTTCCGTCGGTCATCGGGCGGCGAACCCGCTGTGCAGCTCCTGCAGGGGGCTGACGGTGACGTCGCCGCGCCGGATCGCCTCGATACCGTGGACCGCCGCGGTCGCGCCCTGGACCGTGGTGACACACGGGACCCGCCGGGTGATCGCGGCCGAACGGATCTCGTGTCCGTCGGCCCTGGTGCCCCCGGTGGAGGAGGCGATGTTCAGGATCAGGTCGACCTCGTCCGCGTGGATCCTGTCGACGATCGTCCGGACCGGGTCACCCTTGTCGTCGACCGGCCCACCCCCGGCCTCGGTGAGTTTCGCGACGGTCTCGCAGGCGATCCCGTACCGCCGGAGCATGAGCGCGGTGCCCTCGGTGGCCAGGACGGTGAACCCGAGCGCGGCCAGCCGTTGCGCCGGGAACACCATCGAGCGCTTGTCCCTGTTCGCGACGGAGACGAACACGGTCCCGGACGTCGGGAGCACCCCCTCGGCCGCGAGCTGGCCCTTGGCAAAGGCGACGGCGAAGTCGGGACCGATGCCCATGACCTCCCCGGTCGACTTCATCTCCGGACTCAGCAGTGAGTCCACGGGGTTGCCCTCGGGTGTGCGGAAGCGGTTGAACGGGAGGACCGCTTCCTTGACCGCGACGGGCGCGTCCGCCGGGAGCGATCCGCCGTCCCGGTCGGACGGCAGGAGGCCTTCGGCCTTGAGCTCGGCGATCGTCTCGCCCATCATGATGCGGGCGCACGCCTTGGCGAGGTGCACGCCGGTCGCCTTGGAGACGAACGGCACCGTGCGACTGGCCCGGGGATTGGCCTCCAGGACGTACAGCACGTCGTCCTTGATCGCGTACTGCACGTTGAGCAGTCCCTTGACGCCGATCCCGAACGCCAACGCCTCACTGGAACGGCGCACGCGATCGATGTCGTCCTGCCCCAGGGTGATGGGCGGGAGCGCGCAGGCGGAGTCGCCGGAGTGGATACCGGCCTCCTCGATGTGTTCCATGACGCCACCCAGGTAGACCTCGGTGCCGTCGCACAGCACGTCCACGTCGATCTCGACCGCGTCATCGAGGAAGCGGTCGACCAGGACGGGACGATCCGGGCTGATCTCGGTGGCACGATCGATGTACGACCGCAGTGAGTCCTCGTCATAGACGATCTCCATCCCCCGTCCACCCAGGACATACGAGGGGCGCACGAGGACGGGGTACCCGATCCGGGCCGCGATCTCCGTGGCCTCCGTGGCGTTGATGGCGGTGCCGAACGCGGGTGCGGGCAGACCGGCCCTGACGAGGACCTCGCCGAACTCTCGGCGGTCCTCCGCCAGGTCGATCGCCGAGGGGCTGGTGCCCACGATGGGGACACCGGCCTCCTCGAGCTGCGCCGCCAGGCCCAGCGGGGTCTGGCCACCGAGTTGGACCAGGACACCGGCGACGGTGCCCGACTCGGTCTCGGCGTGGTAGACCTCCATGACGTCCTCGAACGTCAGCGGCTCGAAGTACAGGCGGTCGGCGGTGTCGTAGTCGGTCGAGACCGTCTCGGGGTTGCAGTTGACCATGACCGTCTCGTACCCGGCCTCGGACAGGGTGAGCGCGGCGTGCACGCAGGAGTAGTCGAACTCGATGCCCTGGCCGATCCGGTTGGGTCCCGAGCCCAGGATGATGACCTTCTCGCGCTCGGTCTGCGGCGCGACCTCGGACTCGGCGGCGGGGTCGAGTTCGTAGGTCGAGTAGTGGTACGGGGTCTTGGCCTCGAACTCCGCGGCACAGGTGTCGACCGTCTTGTACACGGGCCGCACCGCGAGGCGGTGACGCAGGCGCCGTACGCCCTCGGGGCCGGCGAACTCCGGCCGCAGGGCCGCGATCTGGGCGTCGGACAGTCCGTTGTGCTTCGCGCGCCGCAGGAGCGCGGCATCGACCACGGGCGCGTCGACGATCTCCTGACGGAGCTCGACAAGGGCGGAGATCTCCTCGAGGAACCACGGGTCGAGTCCCGATGCCTCGTGGACCTGTTCGACGGTCGCGCCGAGGCGCAGCGCGAGTTCGACGTCGTAGATGCGGCCCTCGGTCGGGCGCACCAGGTCGGCGAGGACGGCGTCGACGTCGGTCGACCGGCCGGGCGCGATCGTCTCGTCGGGCAGCGTCCAGAAGCCGGCGGCCTTGGTCTCCAGGGACCGCATCACCTTGCCGAGCGCCTCGCGGAAGTTGCGGCCCAGGCTCATCGCCTCGCCCACCGACTTCATGGTGGTGGTGAGGGTGTCGTCCGCGCCGGGGAACTTCTCGAAGGCGAACCGCGGAGCCTTGACCACCACGTAGTCCAGGGTCGGTTCGAAGCACGCCGGGGTCTCACCGGTGATGTCGTTGGTGATCTCGTCGAGCGAGTACCCGATGGCGAGGCGGGCGGCGATCTTGGCGATGGGGAAGCCGGTGGCCTTGGAGGCCAGGGCCGAGGACCGGGAGACGCGCGGGTTCATCTCGATCACGACGAGCCGGCCGTCCACGGGGTTGATGGCGAACTGGATGTTGCACCCCCCGGTGTCGACGCCGACGGCGCGGAGGATCGCGATCCCGATGTCGCGCATGTCCTGATACTCGCGATCAGTCAACGTCATGGACGGCGCGACGGTGACCGAGTCGCCGGTGTGGACCCCGAGGGCGTCGACGTTCTCGATGGAGCACACCACGACGACGTTGTCCTTGTTGTCCCGCATGAGCTCGAGTTCGAACTCCTTCCACCCGAGGATCGACTCCTCGATGAGGACGTTCGCCGTGGGCGAGGCGGACAGGCCGCCGCCGGCGATCCGCTCGAGATCCTCGGTGGTGTAGGCCAGGCCGGAGCCGAGCCCGCCCATGGTGAACGACGGTCGGACCACGACGGGCAGACCGAGTTCGGCGACGGTCGCGTGGACCTCCTCCATGGTGTGGCACACGGCGCTGCGCGCGGAGTCACCGCCCACACTCGCGACGATGTCCTTGAAGGTCTGCCGGTCCTCGCCGCGGTTGATGGCGGGGATGTCGGCGCCGATCAGTTCCACGCCGTGCTTGGCGAGTATCCCCTGGGCATCGAGCTGCATGGCGGCGTTGAGCGCGGTCTGACCCCCGAGGGTCGCCAACACCGCGTCGACGGGGTGCCCGTCGGCCGCCTCCTTGGTGAAGATCTTGTCGATGTACTCGGGCGTGATCGGCTCGATGTAGGTGCTGTCCGCGAACTCGGGGTCGGTCATGATCGTCGCCGGGTTGGAGTTGACGAGCGTGACCCGCAGGCCCTCGGCACGGAGCACCCGGCACGCCTGCGTCCCGGAGTAGTCGAACTCACACGCCTGGCCGATGACGATCGGTCCGGAACCGATGACGAGGACGTGGTTGATGTCTGTGCGGCGGGGCATCAGTTCGAGCCCTTTCTGGAGTCTGCGGAACCGTCGGCGGCGTCGCCCGACGCTGAGTCGAGCAGGCTGACGAAGCGGTCGAAGAGATCGGCGGCGTCGCGGGGACCTGCCGCGGCCTCGGGGTGGTACTGGACGGAGAACGCCGAGCCGTCGGTGAGGGCGACGCCCTCGACGGACCCGTCGTTCGCGCACACGTGCGTGACCGTGGCCGTGCCCCAGGGTGTCTCCCAGGTCTCGGTCTCCGGCGCACGCAGGGCGAACCCGTGGTTCTGGGACGTGATGGCGACCGTCCCCGTGGCCTTCTCCACCACCGGGATGTTGATGCCGCGGTGGCCGAACCTCATCTTGTAGGTCTCGAGTCCGAGCGCCCTGCCCAGGATCTGGTTGCCGAAACAGATCCCGAAGAACGGGATCCCCTGGCTCAGGACCTCCTTGGTCAGGTGAACCGCGGCGTCGGCGGTGGCCGGATCTCCCGGCCCGTTGGACAGGAAGACCCCGTCCACGTCGAGATCGAGGACGTCCTGCAGGGTCGAGTCGGAGGGCAGGACGTGCACCCGCACGCCGCGTGCGGTGAGCATGCGGGGGGTGTTGGTCTTGATCCCCAGGTCGAGCGCGGCCACCGAGTGGCGCACCCGGCCTTCGGGCTCGACGACGTAGGGCGTGTCCGTCGAGACCTCCCCGGCGAGGGAGGCCCCGGCCATGGGCTCCTGATCGCGGACGATCGCGAGCATCGACTCGTCGTCCACCACGGCGTCACCGGAGAAGATGCCGGCCTTCATGGCCCCGAGCTCCCGGATGTGGCGGACGACCGCCCGGGTGTCCACGTCGGCGATCCCCACGATGCCCTGGGCGAGCATCTCGTCCTCGAGCGTGCGCTCGGACCGGTGGTTGGAGGCCCGCCGTGACAGGTCACGGATGACAAGGCCCGCCACCCAGATCCGACCGCCGCCGTTCCTGCCGTCCAGGAGCGACTCACCGTCCTCGTCGTTCCATCCGGTGTTACCGATCTGCGGAGCGGTGCTGACGACGATCTGGCGGTGATAGGACGGGTCGGTCAGGGTCTCCTGGTAGCCGGACATGCCGGTCGTGAACACGGCCTCGCCGAGCGTCGTCCCGGTCGCCCCGAACGCGGTTCCTCGGTGGATGCGACCGTCCTCAAGGACGAGCGCGGCGGGGTGGCGACCCCCCGGTGCGACGGTGGTTCCGTGGTGCGGTGTCACTTGTTCTCCTCGGTGGTGGAGCTGGGGGTGTCCGGCCGGGGGGTCGGAGCGGCGTCTCCGCGCAGCTCCTCCCAGCGGGGGTACGTGTCCTTGTCGTCGGCCCGGAAACCGGAGTCGATCAGAGTGGTGCCGTCCGGGCCTGCGACCTGCCACCGGGCGACGAGGATCCCACCGCCCGGCACGGTCTTGTTGGCGAGCGCCGAGGCGCGTCGGACGGTCTGGAGGTCGGATCGGGGGATCCAGACGGTTGCGTCGGCGAGGTCGAGCCGCAGCCCACCGGTGAACGCGGTGAGGGTTCCGGCCGATCGGTGACCGAGCGGCGCGCGGGCGATGCGTGCCTGCCAGTCCCCCGCCACGGTGCTCCCGATGTACACGCCGGTCAGCGGGCCCAGGATGACATCACCGGTCTCGGCCGGCGCCTCGGGCAGGGCGTCGAACAGGCCTGCCTGGGATCGCGTCCGGTTGCGCCACCCCCGGATCATCAACCCGAGTACGCCCAGGAAGACCAGGATGACGATGATCAGGGTCCAGATGTCCTGTGTCATGCGAGTACCTCTCCGTCGCGGTTGGTCATGCGACCCCGGTACACGGTGGCCACGACCCGCGCCGCGAACGTCATCCCCTCATACGGGGTGTTGGCGGACAGACTTGCGAGTTCTTCCCCCACGACGGTCCACGGGGAGTCGGGATCCACGGCGGCGAGGTTCGCGGGCTCCCCCACCGCGATCGGCCGCCCCTGGTCCGGGAGACCGGCGATCTCGGCGGGGCGCGAGCTCATCACGCGGGCCAGATCGCGCCAGGTCATCTCCCCCGACTCGACCAGCAGGGCCGCCACGATGGGCAACGCCGTCTCCAACCCGAGCATGCCCGGGCGGGCGGCCGCGAACTCGCAGCACTTCTCCTGGGCGGCGTGGGGGGCGTGGTCCGTGGCGACGCAGTCGATCACGCCGGACACGAGCGCGTCACGCAGGGCGAGGGTGTCGTGGGCTTCGCGGAGAGGCGGGTTGACCCGGTAGACCCCGTCGTAGGACTCGAGTCTCGTGTCGTCGAGCAGCAGGTGATGGGGGGTGACCTCCGCGGTGATCGAGATCCCCTGTGCCTTCGCCCACCTCAGCAGCTCGACCGTCCCCGTGGTGGAGGCGTGGCAGATGTGGACGCGCGCGCCGGCGTCCCGGGCCAGTATCGCGTCGCGCGCGACGATCGACTCCTCCGCCGAACGCGGCCAGCCGGTCAGCCCGAGGCGGGCGGCCGTGGGTCCCTCGTGTGCCACCGCACCCTTGGTCAGGCGCGGCTCCTCGGCGTGCTGCGCGATCAGCACGCCGAGGCCCGCCGAGTATTCGAGGGCGCGGCGCATCACCAGCGGGTCGTAGACGCACATGCCGTCGTCGGAGAAGATCCGGACTCCGGCC